>RFIL01000076.1 GCA_003695285.1 Calditrichota bacterium | reverse complement strand
TACCCTGATTAGAATGTTTGAAAAAAATTACCAGAAAAACCCAAAAAAGCAAATAAATTTGTTCAATTTTAACACTGTCTTTCCAAAACTTTTTAAAATTTACAGATTGCGAATTTTCTGGACATAAAATCCACGAGGAGCAACCCTTCAAATTTTTTTCTTGATCCCAAAGATTATTGAGAACGAGAAAAATTATTGAGGAGAGAAATTCAAAAATGAAGATCGGAAAATTAGCGATTGAAGATTATTAAAATAGCTCAGGAGGGGAGACAACGAACCCATCGTTTCAACCAATTCTTTTGAGTTCCTGATCATGGTTTGCGTTAAACAAACCAATCACCTCTTGTGGATGAGCAACAGATAGAGTTAGACTCGAAAAAAAGTTGCTCATTGATAAAAGTGCTTACCCTTTGAGGGTTCTTTCCGATGATACAGTTTAGTAAATAGGGATGTTTACTGACATAGACAAAAGGGAGTTTGTCGTATGAGTGATAAAAAGTTTGTGGGATTTCTGGAAAATCCTCATTCCTTCATCCAACCCGAATCTACCCGATTAAAAACTGGAACTGTAATCATTAAAAAAGATAATCCCCATGCTGTCAAGCATATCCAACAATTTATCCCTACCTCCTTTATCGATCATCCGGTAAAAGTGACGGTTGTTGAAGGAGAAGATAGCAAATTGCAACTGACCTTCCAGTGTTCCTGTGGTCAACAAACTGTAGTGGAGTTGCAGCAGGAAGCCGAGGAAGAATAAGTAAATAGTAGTGATAAGTATATTTTTATTGTATATTATTTATCTCTGTTATTTTGTGTCACTCAATAGTATGAGTTTTGAAGGTTCTTCCCGGTGGAAAGTGGAGGGATAGAAAGTCACTCACAGTTGAACTATAGAATTGTAGAGTCGAGGTAGGTATGAAATTAGTAGATGTTTTAAAGCCGGAATATATTAAAATTCCCTTAACAGAAACGACGAAGCTGGAAGTCATTAAAGAATTGCTAAGTGTGCTGGTGGAGCAAAAAGTAGTGAACAACCCGGATGAAGTTTTGACTGCAATTTTAGAGAGAGAAAAAATCATGACAACCGGGGTTGGTAATGGAGTGGCAATACCACACTGTAAAACACGGCACGCAACGGATTTTGCCATTGCCATGGGAATTCACCCCACCGGTATTGATTTTCAGTCCCTGGATAATAAACCAACCCAAATTGTGTTCCTGTTAATTGGGCCGGAAGACAAACCCGGTACTCACATCCGTTTATTGAGCCGGATTTCTCGAATCATTTCTCGGGAGAAGGTCCGTCAGCAAATTTTACAATGTTCATCCCCCCAGGATGTCTACAACATTCTGAAACAAGAAGAAGCCAATTTTTTTGAGATTAATCCATGAAAGCCTTCTTTTTAATTTTAAACAAAGAGGAATATCTGGAAGAAATTCTGGAAGTGTTCCTGGAGTTAAATATTCCCGGAGCAACCGTGATCGACAGTATTGGGATGGGAACCATTCTGGCAAAGGATATCCCGATTTTTGCCGGATTCCGCCATGTCTTTCAGGGAAGTCGCTCAGGGAATAAAACTATTATCTCTATTATTCCGGATGAACTGGTCGAACCTACCATTCTGGCCATAGAACAGGTCATTGGGCCATTAACCTCTCCCGGTAATGGGCTTGCGTTCACGGTGGCCGTTCAAGATTTATTTGGGTTAAGGGAAGCTTTGTAATCCCGGGGAAGATATGAAACAGTTTCATAATTGGAAAAAATTAGGGCCTTTACCCAGCGTATTATATGCCGAGATGGTTGGTGAAGTGCTCAAGGAAAAAGAAATCCCCTACCATATATCTCAGGATTGGTTTACCTCCGCATACGGGATTCATGGAGTTTCGGCAGTCGGAAATTTTGCCTACATTTTTGTCCCGGAAGAATTTTATCAGGAGGTGCACGACATTATCAAGGGGATGTTTGATAATGAACCGGAATAACCAAATATTTAACCCAAATTAGTAAATTTTATCAATCCTCGCCCTTTTATATTTCCCTTCAATTTCTTATATTGCCAGTAATCAATGCTCATTTGAGAAACGGATTCTGGGAGTTCGTTAAATGAAACTAACAATTTCCCGCCCTTCCGTTTTAATCCATTGAGCATAATGAATTAAAAATATTGTTACAACACCAATCATAATAAATATCCTGCTTAAATAATATTTTTCAAGTGAGGTGATGAAATGATTCCTACAAATTACCACCACAAATGGTTATTTATCTTCATGGTATTGGGGTTGGTACTGTTGTCTTCATTTAGTTTTGGTCAAAAATTTGGAAAGGTGCCCAAAGAGCATCTGACCATGACAGAATTTCCGGAATCTCCGGAATCCGACGCTGTGTACTTATTTGATGTAGGAGAGATGGAAATCCGGGATGATTTCAAATTGCAATTAGACCGCCATGTGCGTATAAAGATTTTAACTGAAAAGGGAAAAAAGTTTGCCGATGTGAAGCTTCGTTACTGGCACGAGGATAAAATTCGCAACATCAAAGCCCATACCATCCTTCCCAACGGGAAAAAAATTAAATTAAATAAAAAAGAAATTTTTGATGAACAGATTAAAAATACCAAGATCAAATCCTTTACCATTCCCGGGGTGGAAGTCGGATCTGTGATTGAATATAAATACTCGCTGGAGTCTGAATATCTCACTTTTCTGGAGCCATGGTACTTTCAACATGATGAATACACCCTGTATAGTCGGGTTTCGGTCACGGTTCCGCCTCAGTTCAGCTATACGATTTTTTATCGAAATATTGAGGCGCTGGAACCCCAGGTGGAGGAAATATTACGTCCCGGGAAGACGCTAAGAAAATATACCTGGGAAATGGCTAACTTACCTCCGGTGAAGGATGAACCCTATATGAGAGCTCCCCAGGATTATTTAATGGCTATGCATTTTCAACTGATTCACTACAAAGATGCGTTCAACTATTTTAAGTTTATCCGGGAATGGCCTGATCTGGTGGAAAAGCACTGGGATGGGTTGGACGATTTTGTTTTCGATAAATCCCAGAAGGATTTGGTAGCCCAATTAACTGCCGACGTAGTTTCCCCAAAAGAGAAAGCCAAGATTTTATTCGACTTTGTCAGAGACAGCATTAAAACCACTTCAAAGGGCAACCGCTGGGTGGAAAAATCTCCCAAAGAAGTCATGAAATTAAAACAGGGGACCGGCACTGATAAAAATATGTTGTTGGTGAATTTATTAAATCTTGCCGGGATTAAAGCGTATCCCATGTTAATCAGTACCCGGGCTAACGGCCGGGTATTTGAAAATCAACCGCGATTGAATCAGTTTAACTATTTACTCGCTTATGCCTCGATTGGCAACAAGGATTACGTGTTCGATACTCGCAATCGATATTGTCCCGTGTTTTTGTTGCCCACATCTGATCTGGTGGAAAAGGGGCTGGTCATTAATGAAGAGAAGGGAAAGTTTATCACTATACCTATCCCTAAAAAAATCAACATGCAGTATTGTCGAACAGAGGCTACTTTAAACCGGGATGGGAGTTTAAACGCCACCTCTCTGTTTCGTTTCGAAGCTTATGAGGCCATGAAAATGCGCAGTCGTATCGCGAATACATCTCCCAAAGAGGTGTTTGAGGAAATTCTGGAAGACCGATTCGGAAATTTTGAGATTGATTCTATAACCATTAAAGACCTGGAAAATGTGGAGGTGCCACTTAGCGTTGAAATTAGTTACAGAGTTCCGGATTATGCCCAGGTGGTGGGTGACATGATGTATGTGGCCGCACCATTTATGGATTACTATGAGAAAAATCCTTTCACCAGTCCACAACGATACTTTCCGGTAGAATTCGCCACCAACTATGCCGCCACGGATAAAATCACCATAAACCTGCCGGAGGGAATTCAACCTGTTGAACTTCCCAAACCGGTGGCTTTTCGAATGAAAGGGTTGAGTTGTTTGAATAACTGGAAGCAGGATAATGGCAGCATTCGTGTGGAACGTCAGTACATGCGGCGGAAGCTTATCTTTTTTCCCTCTGAATACCAGCGGCTCCGTTCGTTGTACGATCACATCGTTAATGCTGATCAGGCGCAGATTGTCTTAAGTGAAGCTGCTTCCCAACCAACCACCTCCGAGCAATAAAAAAGTGTAGGATAGGATGATGAAGTTTTTATGGTTTGTGTTCCTTTTTACGTTCGTGTTAATGAATATCGGGCATTCACAGGGCAACGACCTCTGGCCGGAAAAGGTGGATGCCCTCTACACCCTCGATGAACACGTCTATCGGGTGGAAAAGGAGACCAAAGCAAAATATCAGGTGCATCAGGTGATTATCATTTTTAACAAAGATGGTAATCAATATGCCAATGTCCACATCAGTGAAGATAATTTTCGAAAATGCAAAGAAATTTCCGCCACGCTCTGGACACTTGATGGAGAAAAGATTAAGGAATTCAAAACAAAAGATTTTGATATCCTGAAATATTCTGGAGGGGGAGTTTTTTATGAAGAAAATGCTCGCCAGCGGGTCGCCAATTTATCTCACAACCACTATCCTTATAAAATTGAAATATCCTGGGAGATGGAGCATAACAGCCTTTTCTTCTGGCCACACTGGCTACCGCAAAGAGACATACCGGTCTTGAAATCCAGCTATACTCTCATTCTCAAAGATGCTCATTTTCCCTTCAAAAGTTATCCTCTTTCCGATTCATTAACCGCCAGTGAACAAAAAATTGGGGATGGTATTCGCTATTACTGGGAGTTAAAAAATATCCCTCCGAAAAAAACATACTCCCAAATAGCATTGCCACCGGATTATGGGATACTGTTTGCACCAGGGCGATTTACCCTGGGAAAATATCAAACTCAATGGAGTGATTGGAAGGATGTGGGTAACTGGTATAACATGCTCACCCAGGGAAGATATCTGCTACCTGAGGAAGCTCATTCCCTGGTGGAGGAGCTTACTGCCGGATTAACCAGCGAAAAAGAGAAAGTGGCTGCACTTTATTATTTTCTTCAGAATTATACCCGATATGTGGCTATATATCTGGGAATCGGGGGATGGCAACCCCACGGAGCGGGTGAGGTGTTCCGAAAAAAATATGGCGATTGTAAAGACCTGTCCACCTTTATGGTGGCTCTTCTAAAAGAAGCCGGGATAGAGGCCTATCCGGCGTTGACTCCAACCCGGGATGCTATTTCCCTGATAAAGGAATTTCCCTCCAATCAGTTCAATCATTGCATTACCATGGTGCCTTTACGAGAGGATACGCTGTGGTTGGAGTGTACCGCTGATTATCTGGCAGCGGGAGATTTACCCCCCACCGTGGAAGGGGTGAATGTTCTGGTGGTGGAGCCCAATAATAGCAAAATTGTCAAAACTCCGGTGAGTAAACCGGAGGAGAATTGCTGGAAAAGTGTCATCCGCGGGAGTTTGGTCGGTGGGGGAAGGTTTGAATTCCAGGGAGACATTATTGCTACGGGAAATGTTGCCTGGAAATTGCGCAACTTAATTATTGAGATTCCCAATGATTATCGGGACAGGTTCTTTCAGTTATTACTTTCCGAACAGGCAGCCTCTTCTGATGTTCAATATGACACGGAAAACCTGACCGAAAACTATGATAAACCACTGGTGATTCATCTCAATGGGGAAGCCAGAAAATTTGCCAAGGTCAGTTCTCAACGGATTTTTCTGAATCCGGTGATGTTCAATGCTGTGGATTATGATGATATCCCGGATGAAGAAAAACGGGAGAAACCTTTTTATCATAATTATGCCTTTATCAATGAAGATTCTCTGATTCTAAAATTCCCATGGAACTACCGGCTGGAAGCAGCCCCGGACACGGTCTCCATAAAAACCGATTTTGGTGAATATTTAACACGATATTCCTATCAGAATGAGGAACTGGTGTTTTATCGCCGATTTCAGATAAAGCGTGCTAAAATTACCCCCGAAGAATTCGACGAATATCGATCATTCTTAAACCAGGTTTACAAGGCAGATAAGGCAATGTTTGTGTTTAAGCACTAAACCTGATGACACAACTCCCCTCACAGTCGTGAACCCCCTCCCTTAAGTTCCGAACAGTAGAACACCGGCAAATATTTTGACAATTTGCCTTTTTTCTTCATTTCATTAGCGAAGCAGTGTAAATTAAATATCTCATTAATATCAGGAGGCAACGAGCCGCTATATGGGTATGGTAAATGCTGTTGACATCCATCAGTTTCTGGAATTAGCCCGGGAACACCCGGTTTTTGATGTTCGAACCCCGGAAGAGTTCGAAAAAGGGCATATTCCCGGAGCATATAATCTTCCGTTGTTTTCCAATGAGGAACGTGCCATCGTCGGTACCACCTATCATCGCAAGGGACGCCAGGAAGCGATTTTAGCCGGACTCGATCTGGTGGGTCCTAAAATGCCGGAGCTGGTAAAGCGTGTCAAACGCCTGACAAAAGACAATGTGGTGTTGCTGCATTGCTGGCGAGGTGGGATGCGGAGCAATAGTGTGGGGTGGTTATTGAGCTTGTTTGATTATGAAGTGTATGTTCTTCAGGGAGGGTATAAAGCCTTTCGAAATTTTGTTTTACAGACCTTTGAACAACCGCGAAAAATTGTGATTTTAAGCGGGCAGACCGGCTCCGGGAAAACAGAGGTGTTACAGGAACTTCGTAAGATGGGTGAGCAGGTGATTGACCTGGAAGCGCTGGCTCGTCACAAAGGTTCTTCCTTTGGCAGCCTGGGTGAAACATCCCAGCCAACCCAACAACAATTTGAAAACACCCTGGCCATGGAATGGCTGGCGCTGGATTCCAACCGACCGGTGTGGCTGGAAGATGAGAGTCAGAAAATCGGATCCCGCATGATTCCTCAATCCCTCTGGTTACAGATGCGGAATACCCATGTCCTGGTCTTAGAAGTTCCTCTTGAATTGCGTGCCGAACATTTGATGAAGGAATATGGCGCTTTCCCCAAATCTCTTTTAATCGATTCTATTTCCAGAATACAGGAGCGACTGGGAGGCTTGCACACCCGAAAGGCGATTGAACTGGTAGAAACGGATCAACTAAGAGCCTGTTGTGAATTGCTTTTGAGTCATTATTATGATAAGGCCTATCGCCATGGTTTGTCCAAACGCCATCCAGAGTTGATTCATCGAATACCTACCGATACTATCAATCCCACCGAAAATGCAAAAAAAGTACTGGAAGCCGCTCGCAGGCTTGAGAGGGAATGGGAAACATCTACGATGCATTCCTAGTTACCTGAGTTTTCTTTAAGAATGTCAAAGAGGGAACCCGACTCTAATGCTGTTCTTCCGATCCAAGGGTTCACCCCTCTAAATCGTATGACAATTACCAGAAAAACAAAGTGGTGAGAGGCATTTTGTAAAGTGGTGTTGGGAGGTTCAATCTCTCACAACATTAAATGACAAAATTATTTTTAAAACTTATATCCCCCTCGCTCTAATCATGCAATCTCTGGAGCATCCAAGATTCACATACACTTACAAAAGGTAGCAATACTCAAAGGGTGGCTCTAAAGTGATAATTCCTGAGATAAATTACGAAAAAGTTTTCGAAATGAGATTTTTTCATCACAATGGCACTCTTAAAGATTGATTTAATTTGGTGCATTCACAAACAAAGGTTTATTGCTATGGGTAGGGAGTATACACCCGGGGCTATTTATACCCGAAATCTC
>RFIL01000497.1 GCA_003695285.1 Calditrichota bacterium | reverse complement strand
CAGCTTTTCACGGGAGATGATGGAGTTAATCTCCAATACAATAGTCTTCACCAACCCGGATTGAATGGAAATTACCACCAGCACTCGTTCTGATGAGATGGGCACAATCTCCATTCGCTCAAAAACCCCTTTTTCAATCCTGGGGGAAAGGATGATACCCAACTGTCGGGCGAGATGAGCCAGGATTCTGGAGACTTCCCGCATGACTTCTTCCAGATCCGTGCCGGCATGTAGAAGCGTTTCCCGAATCGCGTTGCGTTCCTGAGGGGTTAGTCTGGCTCGCTTCATCAAATCGTTGACATATACCCGATATCCCAGGGTGTTGGGAATTCGACCCGCAGAGGGATGAGGCTGATAGATGTATCCTTTCATCTCCAGTTGCGCCAGAATATTACGAATTGTTGCCGGGCTCATCCCCAGATAACTGTGTTTGGCAATAGATGATGAACTTACCGGTGTTGCTGACTGGATATATTGCCGTATAACCTCACCCAAAACCAATTTTTCTCTCGGTGTTAACATCACGCCTCATCTTCATTTTTTTTTAACAAGTTTAAAATATATGGTACTCGGAACTTTGTCAAGCGAAATTAAAACCGTTTTACTGTGTAAAAACAATAATCTATCTCATAGCCGGGACAATCAACCAGTTCCTCTCTCGCAAAGTTTTTATTGTCACCGTATCCCTGAATTTTATGTTCTCCTTTCATTTCATTAAAAGAATATGCCATACACAAAAAAGAGTTTCCAAACAACAGAATTCATCTTACTTCACTCCCGCTGACTATGCATACCCTGCACAAGCCGTGCATTTTTTGACGAGAATTATCGTCCTTGCTGAACTCAGGAAAAAATCCTATATTTCTTTTGCTGCTTTATCTTCTTCACTATGCAATAGTAGTACCGAAGATACATACTTTGTTGCTTTAAGACTTCCTTTATGACCTTTATAAAGGTTTATTTATTTCACCTGAAAAGCCCTGAAAAAATTATCTCATTTTTTTGTAAATAACTAATTTTAAAAACACAGATTTAAAATAATTACATAAATTTCAAAGCGTATCGTTTATTTTCTTAAATTCCATTGTAAACGCAAAGCAACGAATGCTCTATCTAAGAACAGTATTCAATTTCAGTTAATATTGACTACCAAGGGCTCCTGGGGCTGGATTCTACGACTTGAAGGAGAAAATTTCTTGATGCGAATTATTATTGGCGTAATAGTTGCAATTTGGTTGACAGGGTGTATTAACGATGCACCCCATGACAACCCCCTTGATCCGATAAACGGGTTGGAAATTCAAGGGAAGGTTGAAAGGTTATATACCGCAGATCCAATACCAGGGGCAAAAGTGACGCTGTTATCAAATAATGTAGTCAGTATCAGTAACCAGGAAGGGAATTTCAGGTTGAAAGGAGATTTTTCCCCGGGAAATTATTCAGTGACTTGCGAAATTGAGGGATTTCGTGCCGAGACACTGAGTGTTTCTTTACCACAGGAAACTCCGCTCACCTTTAAACTGGATGCCCTGCCTGTGTTTACCAATATGAAACTGACTACCCATCACATTGCCCGCTTTTTTCCCCCAGATGATCTTTTTTTCATCCAGTTGGAGGTTACGGTAAACGATAGTGATGGTCTTGGTGATATCCAGCAGGTAACTTATTACATCCCTTCATTAAATTTTAGCGATACCCTGACCCAGGTTTCTCCCCCCCAGCCTATTTTTGCCGGAGAACTGGAACCCCATCATGCCGGTTTACTCACACTCCATGAATTTATCGGGCACCCATTCTTTTTTACGTTCTCTGATATACCCGGCGCCATTTCACGTTCCCAGGGGCAATATCTTACCCGCATCATTGAGGAAATTCCTACCGGGGTTTCTCCAACCGGGGGTGAAACCGTCTCTCCTCCTTTTACAATTGAATGGCAACCGGATATACTGCCTTATTCTTTTACCTATGCCATCGGGATCTATCAACAGTTTTTTAATTTTTCGGTTCTCATTGAGGAAGTAACTGAAATTCCATCGGATTCCACGTCAATTACCTACTCTACGCCCCTTGCCCCGGGGAATTATTACTGGGTTGTCTATATTGAAGATGAGTTTGGTAATCGCAGCCGCTCGCGAGAGAATCCATTTACGATACCATAAACCAATTATAACGATAAATGATTCAGGGAAACGAATCACTTGAAACTAAGCAGGATGAGGGTATGAGAAATTATATACAAAGGGCTTCAATTCAACTCGTAGTAATTCTATTTTGTTTATCCACTGTGATACTGGCAGGCGACTGGCGAAGCGGGACGCCATTAAATACGCCCCGCTGGGGTGCCAGCGCTGTTGTTCTGGATGGATATATCTACGTTCTGGGTGGTGCTACTACCGGAGGGATGTTATTGAATACCGTGGAAAGATATGATCCAGACACCCAGACCTGGGATGACACAATCATCTCCCCCTTTTCCATTCCTCGAGTGAATGCTGCCGCCATCGTTTACAATGGTAAAATCTACCTCATGGGGGGACGCAACTCTCAAAACGAAGAGATCGATGAGGTTGAAGTATATGATCCTGTCTCCGGAAGCTGGACGATGGTCAGTGAACTGGAAAAAAAGCGAGAAGGGCACGTGGCGTTTCTCGTTAATGGTACCATCTGTGTAATGGGAGGACTTCGGGAGGGTCAATACGTGGATGAAATTGAATGGTATGATGCAACTCATGATGAATGGCACAAAACATCCATGGATATGCCCAATCCCGTAGCTGCACCCTTTTATACCTCCCACAATGATTCCCTTTATTTGTTTGGTGGATTTTAT
>RFIL01000496.1 GCA_003695285.1 Calditrichota bacterium | reverse complement strand
GAAATGTGTCGGAATATTACCTTCTGGATGGCGAGAAGACCGTGGCGATGGTGAAGGATGGAATGGTGGATTACTGGAATATTGTAGCCAATGGGGGAGCGGGCAGGTATGAGCCGGGCAGAGCGGGTATGAGGCAACCAACTCCATTACCGCGGGAACGGGGGTAACCGTTGCCGCCGGGGCGGATGTCACCTTCCAGGCCGGCAGCCAGGTACGCCTGCAGCCCGGCTTCACCGCGCAGCAGGGCAGCCAGTTCCATGCCCTCATTTCAGGGGAAGGAAACCAGCCGCTCATCGTAACCTACCATTATGATCACCTGGGGCGATTGGTGAGTGTGGGAACCGATATTGATGATGACTACTACGCCGCCTACACCTATAATCCCGACGGCAGCATTGCTAACGAGACGCTGAACAACGGCGGTGCTGTGCCCATTATCCGTACTTATAGCTACAACTCTCCCGGATGGCTCACCAACCTTGATTCCGATTTCGGAAATGATTATTTTCATGAGAGCATCGACTATACCTCCGGCGGCTACGGAGGCGGTGGGTATTACAACGGCAATATTGCTAAAACCACCTTCAGCTATAGCTGGAACGGCGCCCCTGCCGGATACAGCGTGCAGTATCAGTATGACAACCTGAACCAATTGCAGGCAGCCGATCACAGCATTTCGGCGCTGGCTAACTTTGACATTGGCGTGGGCGCCGGGAATGAGACCATTTATGATGCGAACGGGAATATTTTACAAATGACGGTAGGCAGCAACACAAAGAACTACACCTACTACACCGGCACCAACAAGGTGCAGAATACCGATGGAGCCGGAAATGATTATACCTATGATGCCAATGGGAATATCATCAAGTCAGTTCCTAAGACGTTAAACAGTCTGAGTTATGATCCATTTACACAGATGACCACCGATATTGTGACAGATGCCAACGAGACGATCTCACTGCAATATGGAGGGGAACATCAGCGAGTATTGAAAACTTTTGACACTCAGACCGATGTCGCCAATACGCTGTATTTGCACGGGATGAACGACTACCCCCTGATGGAGAAGAATCAATTCAATGGTGGATCGGAAAGCAGGGTGGTTTATTTTTACGGGCTTACCGGCTTGCTTGCCATGCAGAAGGATGGCGCGGTTTATTATGTTTTGAAGGATCATCTCGGCTCTACACGGGTATTGGTGGATGGAAGCGGTACCGTAGCGGCTTACTACGACTATTCGCCTATTGGCAATTTAATGCGGTTTGATGAGACCGCCGGGATTGTTTACCGCTTTACAGGACAAGAGTTTGACTCGGAAAGTGGGCTGCACAACTACCGCGCCCGGCTGTATGACAGCGACCTGGGGCGGTTTTATGCGATGGATGTGGCCTGGCAGTTTGCCAGCCCGTTTGCGTATGCCGGGAACAACCCGGTGGTGTATGTTGATGAAGATGGACGCATTGCCTGGTTTGTGCCGATTTTAATTGGTGCAGCCTTTAATACTATTATGAATGTTCCGCATATTCAAGACGTTGGTGATTTTTTTGCCTTTGCCGGAATTGGCGCGCTGGGTGGAGCATTATCGATGGTGGGAAATCCAGGTGCATGGTATGGATTGCAGAATGTATTAGTCGGCGCATTAGAAGGTGGTGTTACCGGCGGCCTAAATTCACTGGCCCAAGGCGGAAAATTTTGGCGAGGTTTTAAGAGTGGGGCGATTATTGGTGGTGCATTTGGAGTGGTCACATCCGAACAATTTGGGAATTTCACCCGAGGGCAAGGATGGAGATCAAATGATCAGGTGTTAAATAGAATCTTACTTGAAGGTGAATTTGAACCGGAGGCATATCAAGAGGCATTGGAATATTTTGGGTTTGAAGGAGAGTTTAATCCAGAATATTATGGATTTGAAATCAATCCAGATGCGTTTGCTGCCACTGATCCAGTTTCAGGTATAACTTACTACAACTATCCTGCTTTTTCAAATTATAGCAATTTAAGGGCAACGTATATGCACGAAGTTGTAATTCATGGACGGCAATTCAGAGAAGGTAGATTATTATCCAACCTGGATGAGCTATCACCAGAACGAGGAGTTTTAGAACATGAAGCTTATTGGTTTCAATATAAAAACCAAGGCCTCTTTCCTGGCCACAACTATAACTTAATAAGCAATATTAGATACTATGGGATGCAAGGAGGCATCTATTGGATTGGGGCTTCAGGTGGGGTTACTGGCCAAAATTTTTATGAGAAATGGTATCATTTTATTTACAAACTTCCGAGACGTTTTGGTATGTTTTAAGGAGAAACAATTATGAAATTAAGAATTAGTTCTTTAATGCTAATTTTTGGATTCACAACTTGTTTATATTCTGAAGAATTTAACATAGTTGATTCAACACAAATCCGATTAATCATTTTAGATTCTATAGGTTCGCCTGTAAAAGATGGTTTGTTATTAGAGCTTGAGTTTCAAAACCTGACACAAGATACAATCGATCTACCCATAGATAATGATCTTTTTCAGTTGGGTTCTTGTACAACAACTAAACTCGATACTTTCAAACATATTCCTATTATAGATACACCATTATATTTTTTCAATGATTTAGAAGCAAATAGGAGCAAAATTACCATGAAAGTGCTTCCACTTCAGAAATTTCTTCTTCAAGTATTTTTTAAGAAAATAAAAAGGCTGCCGCCACAAGGGCTATACTGTAGAGTTACGTATATTTTTAGACTGAAAGTTAGTGAGGAATATTTCCAAAGTTACCGCATCGTTTCGAGTAATAAAGTTTATGTCATGGAACCTTAAACAAAGATATGAAGGGATTTAGTTAGTATGATCACGAATAACGCGAGTACTACTAAATAAAGATCACCGTAGCGGCCCACTACGACTACGCCCCCTTTGGCAACATCATGCGCGCCGGGGTGAACACGGAGATTTATTACCAGTTTACCGGGCATCCCGACAAAATACGCAAACATCCCTGTTTGCAACCGGGATGAAATCTTCCAGGATTTCAGGAATACGACGCCGAAAGCGGCCTGCACAACT
>RFIL01000075.1 GCA_003695285.1 Calditrichota bacterium | reverse complement strand
CGCGATTCTATTTGACCTTCATACATGTAATTTAAAAGAGTCCATAACAAGACTACTATAAAGATAGAACCAAAAATGGTAAATTGACGAATGGTCTTGTAGATATAATCGGAAGTGTTATAGACCCCCACATGGACATCCAGAATGGCAATCAGAGAGCCAGGATTTTTATGGCAGGGAGTACATTCTTTCTGTACAAATATCGGATGATGGTGGGAATAGTATTCACCAAATTGTATGAAGGTTTCCTGGTCTTCTTTACTTTCCGGGTTAATAAAATCATGTACCTTGTTGTGGAATAAATTGGTACCGATCTCACTTTTCCGGGAAGAAAACACCACATCACCGTTCGGCCGGTAAATTCTCAAGAGTTCCAGATTAGGATTTAGGGACATTAACTCTACTTTTGCTTGGATGGAGGCGGAATCGTTTTTCAACAAATCATCATAAAGCCCCTGGTATACGGTATGGGTAGTGGTTTCAATCATATTCGTGGCAAATTCATGGCGAAACTGGTCAATATAATGAACCAACAGATAAACGGGGATTCCAACGACCAGAATTAACATGGCAGTGATAAAAACATTTAATCTGAATTTCAACGTACGACTTGACCTCAATAGAGAAGAAAGAAAATGCCCTAAATAACCGTTTTTCGATTTCATTTCGAAGGCTCTTTTAATTTTACTCTGATTTTATCGCCACATTTAATAAAACAAATTTCCTGCCACATCTGATAATCAGAGCTTATTCTTTAAAAAACAAAATATTATATCTCAATTAAAAACAACTCATTTTCTCAGAATTGATGCCATATTAAGTCATGTCAAAAGTTTAAAAAGAGATTTAATCAATTAATTTTATTACAATTACCACCAACACTCAATCGTGTTCTTTGAGAAAAAATGTGGCACCAATACCTTCTTTATTATGTGACATTCATTTCTCAGTGTCGCTTAAATGTCCCAGTAGATAACCATTTGATATTTCTAAAATTAACCTCACAGATACATCCAGTGAGGCATGAGTGTCTCTTTCCCTTCCCTATATTCGATTTTTTGCAAAACTTATAAATCTTTAAATAACATAGCATTACTGAATTTTTCCTTCAATGGCATTGCATTTGTTTTTATTCTCAAGCGTCGTAGTTAATTAATACTAAGTTAACTAAAAACAAGGAGTCAGAATGATGAGAGCTTTACTTGTTACGATGATAACCATTCTTGTGGTTATCGGACTACCGGTTGCTGTGATGGGTCAGGACTATGTTGGCTCCGACCAATGTGCCTTGTGTCATAACTCTGTAAATCCCAATGTGAACTATAACATCTGGGAGGAGTACAGCAAAACCGGGCATCCTTACAAATTAAACGAAGTAAATGGGGCACCCCCTGTGTATCCCCCCAATACCAGCCCGGGAGTACCTTTTCCACCCCCTGCGGCTCCAGATTGGAATGATTATGTTTATGTCATCGGAGGGTATGGTTGGAAAGCCCGTTTTGTACAAGCGGCAGATGGTAAAATCTTCACGGCTGATGACAGCGCGCAGTATAATCTGTTCCCGAGAGGAACTCCGCAATGGGTAGCCTATCATCTTGGTGAAGACAAACCCTATAATTACAATTGCTTCCAGTGCCATACTACCGGACCTGACCCCAATGGTTCCTGGCATCCCACCACACCTAATCTGGGTACTTTTAGTGAACCCGGTATTCGCTGTGAAGGTTGCCATGGCCCGGGAAGTCTCCACGTGGCAAGCCCGACGACAACCCCACCCCCCATTACCGGTGATAGTCTGGCCTATACCCGCTGTGGAGATTGTCACCATCGTGGAAGCAAGACCAACGTGATTCCGGCTTCTAATGGGTATATCCGCCACCATGAACAATTCAATGAAATGAAAGCATCCAAACATGGTGACGGTAATGCACCGGACCTGACCTGTGCTTCCTGTCATGATACTCATATCCCACTCCTTTATCCTGATGCTGCCAGCCCCGGACTTTCCGGTATCAAACAAGATTGCGAAACCTGCCACCAGGGATATGAAGTGCTGTTAAATGGACAACCGAAAAATATAGAATGTATTGATTGTCACATGCCCTATGCCAGCAAATCTGCTGTGGGCACACAGGAAGGTAATGGCTGGATGGGTGACGTTCGAACCCATATCTGGCTTATCAATACGGATCCTGTAACCCGTGATTCGATGTTCACTCCGGACGGTGGTCAGGTGAAATTGGATGCCGAAGGTCACGCCAAGGTGACCCTGGATTTTGTGTGCTTACCCTGCCATCAAGATAAATCGGTCAACTGGGCGGCCGCCTGGGCACCCAATACTCACAATGGCGGTTTTGTCGGTATTCCGGGAGTGGCTGAAGTTCCCACAGAATTCCAGCTCTTCCAGAATTACCCGAACCCCTTTAACCCCTCAACCAAAATCGAATTTGCATTACCGAAAACGAGTAAAGTCCGGCTGGCCGTCTATGACCTCTTAGGTCAGGAAGTGGCGGTACTGGTGGATGGTACAATGACCCCTGGTCTCCATACGGTAGATTTCTCCCCGGAAAACTTAAGCAGTGGTGTCTATATCTACCGGTTAGAGTCCGACGATGTCTCTCTCACGAAGAAGATGGTCTTGATTCGGTAAATGGATACTCGTTGTTCGGAGGGAACTCAATCCACAATGCGCCCGGATTCGAATGGTCCGGGCGCTTTTCTTTTTGTCCTTATTCGTATCGCAAGGTTTCAATGGGTTGAAGGCGTGCGGCTTTGCGAGCAGGATACAATCCTGAAGCCAGCCCGATAAGAGTGGTAACCACTAATGATGCCACAATAGACCAGAGCGGTACCGCCATGGGAAACTTTGCCAGTACTGAAATGATGGCCGCCAGTCCAATTCCCACCAGAAATCCCAGAATCCCGCCTACAAGACATAAAGTTATCGCTTCCATTAGAAACTGCTTAAGAATGTCTTGCTCTCGTGCCCCCACCGCTTTCCGAATCCCAATCTCTCTGGTGCGTTCTGTAACTGACACCAACATGATGTTCATCACCCCAATACCACCAACAATTAAGCTGATGATACCAATACCAATACCGGCTAATTGAATTTTTTGAGCAATGTTATTAAACGATTCCACCAGAGTTTCGTTAGAGAAGATAAAGAAATCGTTTTCTTCTCCGGGAGGCACTTTTCTTTTTTTGCGTAAAATTCCTATCACTTCTGCCTGGGCGGTTTCATATAATTCCGGACTTTTGGCCATTACGGTGATATTCACCGAATGATTCTTGCCGAAGAGTTCCTCCCAGGTGGTAATGGGAATGACAACCAGATCGTCTCTCGATTGTCCGAAGGTTGAACTTCCCTGACGATCAAACACACCCACAACTCGAAATTTCTGACCGGCAATCCGCACCTCTCTTCCTAATGGTTCCTGAAGAGGGAATAATTTATCCACCACATCCATCCCCAGGATCACCACTTTTCGATGGAGATGGACATCCTGACTGGTCAAGAATCTCCCCTCAGCAATAAAATAGCCATTGGTCAGGGCAAATTCCGGAGTGGCCCCTCCTACCGAAATATTGGGATTGGTTTTTTCACCTTTATAAGCAATCACCTGACCATGCTTCCAGTTTTCGGCTCCTACCAGTTTTACGGAAGCACAATTCTCACGAATAGCATCCGCCAGATCACGAGTCAACCGTTTTCGATATTGCCTGCGACCGGCTTCTTCAAATCCTTGATTGGAAAAATCATATCGTTGCACCTGAAAGGTATTGGCGCCCAGAACATTTAAATCATGTTCTATGGAGGAACGGAACCCTTCCAGCACCGAGACAATCAGAATCACTGTGCCGATTCCAATGACGATCCCCAGAGTTGTCAAAAAGGATCGCATCCGATGGGCTCGAATTTGAGTAAAAGCAGTGCGAATTAATTCTATATAATCCATAACCGATAAGACGCTGTGTTTGGATGATTATTTATCAAACTATTCATAACGAAGCGCTTCTACTGGGTTTTGACGGGCTGCCTTCTGAGCAGGATATAACCCTGAGACAATGCCAACAAATGCAGAAAAACCATATCCGATAAGCACTGTCGTTACCGAGACTGAAGCGCTGAGTTTCATCATCGAGAGTGGGATGTTAGCTAGTAAGACTCCTGCAATGACACCCAGAATCCCACCAATGGAGCTGATGGTAACTGATTCAGTCAAAAATTGTAATAAGATATGGCTTCGAGTGGCTCCAACCGCTTTTCGAATACCTATTTCCCGGGTGCGCTCCGTGACGGAGACCAGCATAATGTTCATGATGCCAATCCCACCCACGATCAGAGAAATTCCTCCTATAATAAAAATAACGATATATGCAGTTCCGGTAATTTGTTTGTAAAAATCGGTCAACATATCCTGTTGATTGATAGAAAAATTGTCCTTCTCACCCGGTGGAATTTTACGTGCACTGCGCATGATCCCACGGACTTCTTCTTTAACCGCATCCAGGTCCATTTCGGGGGGAATTTTTATCCCGATGGATATCCCCCTCCATCGATAGGCATACCCTCTCATAGAAGTGTAGGGTATCATGACTTGTTTATCCATATCAAAACCAAAGAATTTCCCTTTTTTCTCCAGGAGACCAATCACTTTGTAAGGATAACCGTTAATTTTGATACGCTTCCCCAGTGGGTCTTCTTTTCCGAAGAGTTCCTCTACCACCTGAACTCCCAACACACAAACTGCTCTGGCACTCCGAACTTCCTGGGCTGTGAACCAGCGTCCTACATCTGCACTGATGTTTCCAACTTCAGGATAGACCTCATTGCTCCCAACGATCATGACCTGTTCCAGCACTTCATCCCTGTAGGTAACTTTTCGTTGATAATTGACAATGGGAGAGATCCAACGGATCCCCACCAATTTTCTTTTCAGTACCTGATATTCCCTTAAGGTAATCGGTGGTCGATTCCGGTATTCAAAAAAATTTTCCGTGATGACCCAGGGAAATTTATCCACATAAATCGTAGTCGAACCCAGTTGGGAAAATTCCCCGACTATATAGGTATTGATGCTTTTGATGATGGTAAAGATGATGATGATGGTGGTGACCCCGATAAAAATTCCAAGGGTCGTAAGGAAGGACCGAACCTTGTGGGAACGAAAAACTAACCATGCCTCTCGAAAATAGTCAATCATACCACCTGGAATCCTTTTTCATACAGGTGAACATCCAACAGAATGAATGAATTCTGCTTCACGGATAGATCACCTTTATTGTTGTTCGCTTTGCTTTCACGATGTTGGTTTTTCAATCCATCATCCTTCACTTTTAACCAGTTCCTCTTCGCCCACAATTTTACCATCTCTCAGGTAAATCCGTTTTTTGGCATGTTCGGCAATAGCTTTCTCATGGGTCACCAGGATGATGGTATTTCCCTGCTCGTGCAAGTTGTCGAGTATCTCCATAATTTCTTCACCGGTTTTACTATCGAGATTACCGGTGGGTTCATCTGCCAGGATAATGGAGGGGTTATTCACCAGGGCTCGCGCGATTGCCACTCGCTGACGCTGCCCTCCGGAGAGTTCATTCGGTTTGTGATGCATCCTGTCTGCCAGTCCGACTTTTTCCAGCGCCTGTTTGGCCAATTCATGGCGTTTGGCAGCAGGAGTTTTATTATAGATTAAAGGTAATTCAACATTCGCCAGGGCACTGGCTCTGGGCAACAGGTTAAAGGTTTGAAAAATAAATCCAATTTCCCGATTACGGATTTGAGCCAGCTCATTGTCACCCAACTGACTGACATCCTTTCCGTTGAGCCAGTATTTTCCCACGGTTGGCACATCCAGACATCCGATGATATTCATCAGGGTTGATTTGCCACACCCCGAGGGACCCATGATCGCAACATACTCATTTTTATCAATGGACAAATCAATCCCTCGAAGGGCATGAACTTTGGTCGCCCCTAAAAAATACACTTTGTGCAAATTCTCAATTTTAATCAACGGGTTATCCGACATAGGTTCCTTTCAAAACAGTATGGTCATGTTTTTTACAAACAGAGGCTCAATATGAAACGATTACGGAGTTAGAGGTTATTCGTCCTCCTCTGTGGTTCTTTTCTTTCTTCTCGGGTTAAAGACTCTCACCTTATCCCCATCCTTCAACGTCTGGCTTAAAATTTTATAAGGCCCGGTTACCACCTCATCGCCCTCCTCCACTCCGGACAGGACCTCGTAATAACTGTCATCGCTGATGCCCAGCTTTACCGGTTGCATTTTTACCCGACCATTCTTCACCACAAATACAACCTCAACTAAATCATCCTCAACACCTTTTTTCTTCTTTGGGGAAGAGATGGTAGCCGCTGCCGTATCACTTTTGTGGCTTCCGGGAGATTCCAAATCTTCCTTCATCTTCAGTGTTTCTCTTTCTCGAACGGTCACACTCTGAATTGGTAGGTTCAGGGCATTTTCTCTTACTTCGGTTGCGATATCAGCGGTGGCGGACATCCCCGGGCGGAAGGTGGGAAGTTTGTCAACTAATCTCACCCGGACTTCGTAGTTGGTAACTTCTTCGATGGTTCCCTGGCCCTTGGTGATAGCGGAATGAGCTATATCCGTTACGATTCCACGGAACGTTGTGTCCGGAAAGGCATCGATTTCCACAAAGGCAGTATCACCGGGTACCACCTCAACGATGTCATTCTCGTTTACCTCAACTCGAACCTCCATCTCAGAAAGCTGGGCAACAACCAGTATCACATCTTCCTGAAATTGCGAGCCCAGGGCAATTTCCCCTTCCTCTTTATTTTTTTGAATCACCACCCCATCAATCGGGGAAGATAGGACCGTTCGTTCCAGAGAGGTCTGGGCTTCCTTGACATTGGCTTTTGCCTGCTTAACGCGACTGAGTGCCTGGTCATATCTGGCACGCGCCGCTTCCAACTCTGCCTGGGATGTCAGGTTCTGCTGGTATAATTGTTCCGTGCGTTGGAATTCCTGTCTGGCGAGGGTCAGATTTGCTTCTGCCTCAAGTAATGCGGATTTGGCCCTTTCTAATTCAGCCTCATACTGCTCCTGTTCCAACCAGACCAGTTGTTGTCCTGCCTTAACAGAATCCCCTTCCTCAACAGCAATTCGGATGATTTTTCCCGGTACTCGTGCACTTATCCTTACTTCAGTTACCGGATAAATTTTTCCGGTTCCGGTGACTGTTTGCACGATGCGATCCCGGAACACTTTTTCCGTTTGAACTCGAATGGCTCCCTCTTTACAGGAACTCATCACGAGAAATAAACCTATCAATAGACTGTAATGAATCAGAACAAAAAATTTCCTTATCTTCATGTTTACCTCATTTATTACCGAGAGAACACAGAGTTAATTCTTACTATCCACCAAACTGAGAGAAGAATGCACCTAAAGCAACTTTAAAGAGGAGGACATACAATAACCAAACACTGAAAACCGTCATTAACCCTTTCTTTCGGCTAAATTGATAAACAGTGGCAAATCCAATCCCTAACACAATCAAAAACCAGATGGTAAACGGATCAATACTTTCCATAAAACGGTACAGCCCGGTCCCTTCCATATTTTCCGGAAGCAGTGCCGCCAGACTGATGGGTATCTTCAGTGTTTCATATTTTATAATTAACCATACACTTACCAGAGAACCCGGTATTGAATAAATGAGCCACGAATAACAATAAACCGATAATAGTTGCTTAAAGGTGACTTTGCCCCCCAGAACCACATTCCCCACAAACCAGAAAACCAGTGTCACCAGTACAATGATAAGTACAACCCCCACCAGTGGAAATCCCACAATGGAAACGGTTCTCCATGTCCCATAGCGGCGCGATTCAGTCTGGTCAATGATGCGTTCCTTCTGCTCATCCGAAAATTTTTCGCTTTGTTCAATCTTCTGAATGGAGTCATCGAGCGCGATGTCATACACCATATAACTGGAGAAGATGCTCATCAACACTGCAATGATCAGTGGGATTAAAAAATCGGGTCGGGTGCGGAGATAGGCAAAAACTCTCCCCGGGTTGGTAAATACCCCTACAATTCGCTGTAGAAGGGATAAAGATTCTTGGCTTTCCGGGCTTTCGGTTTCAGAAAGTCCCTTTAAAATTTCCTCCAGCTCCTCAGAATTTTTCGCATCCTGCTTTTTCTGCTCCTCACCATGTCCCTGAGTGGTATCCATATCGCTCATAATCCCCTCCTTAACTTGATTGATTTGAACTTTAGTTTATAAAACGGGTAGTCCTGGTTTTAATATGAGTTTGTTCAATAACTCACTGAATTTAGCGCTATTGTTTATAATTTAAAAGGGATTAACGAAATCCAATGTTCTTCTCTATAGGACAACCAACGTTTTTTACTATCATTAAAGTTTTGTTTCCATACGACCCGTTTCGAAAAAAGTTATACATTAAAAAAGAAATTGTGCATGAACTCATCCCAAAGTCCGCGGGTTTCTCTCAGTCCCTGCGTTTCTCCATTCCCATTCATGTTTCTTGATTGGCCTGAGCAAATTTGCTCTGCATTTTACTCCAAAAAGTGAAAACAGCAAATTATCCTTTCTTGCAATGCCTATTCGGTGGTATTATATTAGTTGATTAAAATAAAATGAAGGTTTCATTATTAGAACAAAGGAAGAAAAATGAAGTTCGAGGTTAAAAAAACTTCTTCAACAAAACGCCAATTTACGGTAAAAGTAGATTCGGAAGAATTGCATCCCATCGCCGCCAAAGTACTGAAAGCATTCCAGAAAAGGGCTACCATCCCGGGATTTCGACCGGGCCGTGCTCCCATGAATCTGGTAAAAAAACGCTATCAGGATGATATCAATTCCCAGGTGATTGATGATGCGATTAAAAAATATTATGTGGAAGCCCTGGATCAATCCGACGTGGAGCCCATTGCTCCGGGAGTAATTACCGACATTAAATTTGATGATGTCGCTAATGGATTGGAATTTGAATTTGAGGTGGAAGTTGAGCCGGATATTGAACTGAAAAAATACAAAGGCATTAAGGTTGAAAAAACCGTTTTTCAGGTAACGGATGAGATGGTTGACGATGCCCTCCGCAATCTACAGGAACGATTTGCCACAGAAAAAGAAGCTGAGATCGTTGAGGAAGGCTATCTGGTTACATTAACCCTCCAACAACTCGGTGAGGGGGATCTACCAATTGTCGGTCGAAAATATGAAGATATTCGGGTAAAAGTGGGTTCCGGAGAGTTTGACAAAGAAATTGAAGATCAGTTGATCGGGTTAAAAGTAGGCGAAGAAACCGTCGTCAGGCGAGTAATCCCAACACCTCCGGAAGCCCAGCAAGAACAGCCCACTATGGAAAGTTATCGGGTCACGGTGGAAGACATTAAGATGCAGGAACTCCCACCCCTGGATGAAGAATTTATTAAAAATCTGGATGACGATTCAGTTTCCACGATCGAGGAGTTACGGGAGAAAATTCGGAAACATATGGAAGCCGATTTTGAGAAACGCTCCCAGGAAATTTTACGTAGCCGAATCATGGAAGAATTACTGAAAGAAAATCCTTTCGACGTTCCCCAATCCATGGTGGACCATTACATGCACCATTTGATTGAAGACCTGAAAAAATCTTCCCAGGAACGAATTGATGAAGAATTTATTCGCCAGCAGTATATGGCCGATGTGATAAACGACATCCGGGCTTATCTATTGAAACAAAAAATTATTGAAACTGAAAAACTGGATGTAACCGATGAGGAAGTAAAGGAATACATCGACGCACTGGATATTCCTGAAGAAGAAAAAGAAAAAGGGAAAAATCAACCAGATGTGATAAACAGTTTGCGGCGGCAACTACTGGATCAAAAATTTTATGATTTTATCATCTCCAATGCCGAAATTACTGAAGTTTTTCCACCATCTCCTCAAGCATCAGCGAGTGATGCCGAAAGCGAACAAGACGATGAAACTGTAGAGGAAGAAAAAGAGTCTAATCAGTAGGCTTTAGAATGTAAATCCGATGGTAAAAGCTAAATAAGAATATTAAAACAGTAAACAGTTGAAACCGATAAACATAGAGAAAGCAGGAGGGAAGTATTTATGCCATTAATTCCCATGGTAATTGAACAAACCGGCCGGGGAGAACGGGCGTATGATATTTATTCACGCTTATTGAAAGAGCGGATTATTTTTTTAGGCACTCCTATCGATGATAATATTGCCAGCCTCATCATTGCCCAGCTCCTATTTTTGGAAGCGGAAGACCCGGAAAAGGACATCTATCTCTATATCAACAGCCCGGGTGGAGTGGTGACTTCCGGTCTGGCGATTTACGATACCATGAAATATATTAAACCTGATGTTGTGACAACCTGTCTGGGACAGGCCGCCAGCATGGGCGCTATTTTACTGGCAGCCGGAACCAAAGGGAAACGCTTCGCTTTGCCCAATTCCCGAATCATGATTCATCAACCGTTAGGTGGAGTTCAAGGTCAGGCAACCGATATCGAAATCCATGCCAAAGAAATTTTAAAAATCCGCAAACGGCTGAACGAGATACTGGCAGAAGCCACCGGTCAAAGCATTGAAAAAATCGAACAGGATACCGACCGCAATTTCTTCATGTCTTCCGATGAAGCCTTGAAATACGGGTTAATCGATGAAATATTAGTACGGCGTGGTGATGAGCTAATTCCCAAGGCGGAAGGTGATCAATAATTCGACTTCCAACCGGCTGAAGGTCATGGAAATCTTTTTATTGACGATGATTGTAGACCTCTATTAAAAATAGAGGTTTAACTTTCATATTTAAAATTTGTTGATTATACTTATAGGAAACCAAGACATCGACAAAAAAATGAATAATACCCTTAACATTTATTAGCATTGAGAACCTATTATGTCAAAAAATTATTTAGATCATGAAGCCTATTGTTCCTTTTGTAATCGCCGAGCAAACCAGGTGAATCAATTAGTCACAGGTGCCAATGCCAGCATATGTGACCAGTGTTTAAATAGTGCCAATGAGATTATCCGCAACTCTCGTTATTCTCAATTTCAAAACGAGGAATTCAGTTTACCCAAGCCCAATGAAATTAAAGCTTTCCTCGATCAATATGTCATCGGGCAGGAACGTGCCAAAATTGCTCTCTCTGTTGCCGTTTACAATCACTATAAACGGATAACCATGGGCAATTTTGATGATGATGTAGAAATTGAAAAAAGTAACATCCTTCTGATAGGTCCTACCGGTGTTGGAAAGACGTTGCTGGCTCAGACTCTGGCAAAACTATTGAATGTGCCATTTTCCATCTCCGATGCCACCACACTAACTGAGGCCGGTTATGTGGGTGAAGATGTAGAGAACATTCTCGTACGCCTCTATCAAGCCTCAAATTATGATGTGGCAGCGACTGAACGAGGTATTATCTACATCGATGAGATTGATAAAATCGCCCGAAAATCCGGTAGTCCATCCATCACCAGAGATGTCTCCGGGGAAGGGGTGCAACAGGCATTGTTGAAAATTCTGGAAGGAACAGTTTCTGCCATCCCACCCAAAGGGGGTCGAAAACATCCGGAAGCCCCGATGATTCACATCAACACCCGGAATATCCTCTTCATCTGTGGTGGCGCTTTTGACGGAATCGCTGAAATTATTCAGCGCCGCATCGGTGAAAAAACCATGGGATTCTCCGCTCAAATTCGTTCTGCTAAAGAACAGACCTTTACGGCTCTGATGGAATACATTGAACCTGAAGATTTACTGCACTTTGGATTGATACCGGAGTTAATTGGCCGGCTTCCCGTCATTGTGGGTATGCAGGAATTAACAGAAGCCGAATTGCTGGCAATCCTGGTGGAACCGAAAAATTCTTTAATCAAACAATATAAGAAATTGTTTGAGCTGGAAGGGATTGAGTTGAAGTTTACTGAGAAGGCCCTTCTGGAAGTAGTTCGTATGGCACAACGCCGAAAAACCGGTGCCCGTGGATTGCGGAGTATCCTGGAAAAGGTCATGATGGATGTCATGTTTAAGGTGCCTTCTCTGGAGAATGTAAAGGAATGTCTGATTACAGAGGATGTCATCACCGGCAATGCAGAACCGGTATTAAAAATAGGTAAATCACGACGATCTGCCTGATTTGTACACAATCCAAAAGAACTCCCCCTATCTCAGGTAGCGGGAGTTTTTTTTGTGACTGGGAATGAACCTGAACACTAACCAACATCACTTCTCATAAAGTTGGACATTCCTTTCTTTAAATTTTTAATCATTGACATGTAAAACATAGTTGAAATTGACAATGGAAGAAATATCTCAATCAAATCAGAAATTAATTGAAATTCCTGAAAAGCTCCCTCTCCTTCCCATTCGGGATATGGTGTTATTTCCCTCAACTGTCGTTCCGTTACTGGTAGGAAGGGATAAATCTCTGGCAGCCATTCACGAGGCTGCTTTACACGATGACCTGATACTGGTTGCCACTCAGAAGAATTCTGAGAAGGAAGAAATTCAGGCATCTGACATCTATCGTACCGGAACCGTATGCCGCATTTTGCAGATTGTGGAATTTCCTCAGGGGCATTTTAAAGTCGTGGTAGAAGGGATTGCCCGGGCGAAAATTCGGCGATTCTTGAGAAATCCCAATTTTTTTGAAACCCGCATTGAAGTGTTACAGGAAGAAAGTGCCTCACCATCAAAAGTGGCGGTGTTAACCAAACAGTTGCAGCACTATTTCCAGGAATATGTCGGTTATTCTCAGGAACTTCCGGAAGAGTTGATAAAACATCTTCAACAATACCAAGACCCCAATCAAATGATTGATTTTGTGGCTCTCAATGTTGATGCCAATACCCGTGAGAAACAGAAGATTCTAGAAGAAACTCGTCTGGAGAAAAGGTTTGACTTGCTGCTGGATATGATGAAAGCCCTGATTGGTCTTCAACGCATGAGGATTGAGATCGATCAAAAAGTTCAGGAAAGTTTGCTGAAAAACCAGAGAAATTATTACATCCAGGAAAAGTTACGGATTCTCAATAAAGAACTGGGTGAAGAGGAAGAGCTCTCCTCTCCGGAATTGATAAAACTGGAACAGGAAATTCAAGCCGCGGGAATGCCTCAACATGCTTTGAAAAAAGCGATGGATGAATTCACAAAGTTAAAGAAAATTCCTCCCTTTTCCCCGGAATACACCGTCATTCGGAACTATCTCGACTGGTTGAAAAACCTTCCCTGGTCGGTTTATACTAAAGATCGACTGGATATCAACAAAGCCCGGCAGATACTTGATGAGGATCATTACGGATTAAAGAAACCCAAAGAACGTATTCTGGAACATCTTTCGGTCTTAAAACGGGTTCAAAAAATCAAAGGGCCCATTCTTTGTTTGGTTGGACCTCCGGGAGTTGGTAAGACCTCACTGGGGAAATCCATTGCCCGGGCACTCAACCGGAAATTTGTTAGAGTCTCTCTTGGGGGAGTTCGTGACGAGGCAGAGATTCGAGGTCATCGGCGTACATATATCGGCGCCTTGCCGGGCAAAATCATTCAATCCATGAAAAAAGCGGGCAGTAACAACCCGGTCTTCTTGCTGGATGAGGTGGATAAAATGAGTTATGATTTTCGTGGTGATCCGGCATCTGCTCTGCTGGAAGTGCTTGACCCTGAGCAGAACAAATTCTTTAATGACCATTATCTGGATGTGGATTATGACCTTTCTCAAGTCTTTTTCATCACCACTGCCAACATGCTGATGGATATTCCGGAGCCCTTACTGGATCGCATGGAAGTTATTGAACTCCCCGGTTATCTGGAACATGAGAAGGTGGAAATTGCCCGACGTCATCTGATCCCCAAGCAATATCGCGAGCATGGTGTCCGGGAAGAGGAATTGACCATTGAAGAGGAAGCCATTTTGCGAATTATCCGGGAATATACCCGAGAAGCGGGGGTGAGGAATCTGGAACGGCAGATAGCCACCCTCTGTCGTAAAGCCATCCGACGGATATCTGAAAATGGCACTGAGAAGCTACGGGTGACTGCCGATAATCTCGAAGACTATCTGGGGAAACCGGAATTTTTAAGCCGACTGGCGGATCTAAAAGAAGAAGTGGGTGTTGCAACCGGTCTGGCCTGGACTCCCTACGGAGGAGATTTGTTAAAAATTGAAGTTTCCGTGCTTCCGGGAAATCAACAATTAACACTCACCGGTCAATTAGGCGAGGTAATGAAAGAATCTGCTCAGGCGGCTCTGGCGTTTATTCGCTCAATTGCCGATCAGTTAAAAATTAAACCAGCAGTGTTTGAAAAAAGTGAAATTCACATTCATGTGCCGGAAGGTGCCATCCCCAAAGATGGTCCCTCGGCTGGCATTGCTCTGGCATCGGCCATGATTTCCGCCCTCACCGGAAGAGCTGTGCGCAATAATATCGCCATGACCGGGGAAATTACCCTACGAGGTAAAGTTCTGGCAGTCGGTGGGTTGAACGAGAAGTTGCTGGCGGCCCAACGGAATAACATCTCTACCGTCATTGTTCCTTCAGAAAACAAAAAAGAAATAGCTGATTTACCCCCACGGTTAAGAGAAGGGCTTACAATTATTCAGGTGGAGAACTATCAGGAGGTTATGGAGAAAGTTCTTGTGTGAACTTCAGAACTCGATAATTCCATCACCGTTCGGTCTGGATCTTGAATTTTTCCAAATATTGTTTATATCCCACCTTACTCCCTGCAATGAGGCATGGGAAAACAGTACACAAAGATTATCAGCATTAGAGAAGGAGTTTCGGAGCAGATGAATAGAATACGATTCTATACAGCGGGAGAATCTCACGGGCAAAAACTGGTGGGAATTCTGGAAGGGCTTCCTGCCAACCTTCCGATCTCGATTGATGAGATCAACCATGATTTACAACGTCGACAGCAAGGATATGGGCGTGGGCGGAGAATGAAAATTGAATCGGATCGAGCTATCATTCTCTCTGGCATTCGTTTTGGAAAGACGCTGGGGAGTCCCATCGCCATTGAGATTGAAAACCGGGACTGGAAAAACTGGGAAGAAAAGATGGCGATTCTCCCGGTGAAAAAAGAGATCAAAAAAGTGACGGTACCCAGACCCGGCCATGCAGATCTGGCAGGGGCAATAAAATACCAGCAGAGCGATATTCGCAATATCCTGGAACGCGCTTCGGCGAGAGAAACCGCCATGAGGGTAGCGCTTGCCAATCTCTGTAAACAATTATTACAGCAATTGAACATCATCATAGCCAGCCATGTGGTTCAGATTGATAACATCGTCAGTCCGATTTCCTTTATTGATCATTATCCGGATATTTTGCAACATTTTCCGCCTTCGACTATCAACACGATTGCAGATGCATCCGAGGTAAGAGTACTTGACAAATCAGTAGAAAAAAAGATGAAAGAGCAGATTGATCTGGCAAAGAAAGAGAAAGATACCCTGGGAGGAATTTTCGAGGTGCTCGCATTCAAT
>RFIL01000074.1 GCA_003695285.1 Calditrichota bacterium | reverse complement strand
TGGTGAAAGTAAAATATTTTTCTCGGTTTCCTCAAAGACAAACTCTACATCACCCTCTTTTACCAGCACATCACCAGTGATTGAGATGGTGTCTCTTCCCTCTACATGTAAATTTGAGCTGTTTACCACCAGCTCAGCATTTTCCAGAAAATAATTGAAATAGGCATCATTGAGGACCACTTCCAGGTTAATTTTAGGACGTGTCACATCTTTCAAATCAACCCATCCTTTTGCATAGATATCTCCATTTTCCTTGCGGGGAAAAACCAGGTGGACTAAGGAGCTAATCCAGCGCTGGAAAAAATTCTGATGAAGATCCTGTTTGATGGCTCTTCCATAAACATCATCCAGAATTAAGCGGGAATCTTCCTGATGAGCCATGAGTTTCATTTGTTGGATACTGTTTTCTAACTTAGTAAGGTACAGAATACCGTCTTTTACTTCAATCTTTGTCTCTTTCAATTGGGGCTGATCATAATTTCCTTCCACAACCCCTTCCATGTGAATATCCCCTACCAAACGATCTAACTCTGGATTAACAGCACCTAAAAAGTTCAAACTATCCTCATCAATTCGATAGCGGAGACGAAAATACTTGTCCGTTAACAAGGTGTCTGGATGCAAAGGGTCCCATACAATTGATTTTTCACCGTTCACCAGGATTACGGTGTTCTCAAAATTAATTTTTCCCAGATCGATAGTTAAACGTTCCGGGCTCAGGCGCCCCTCAATCTGAAAAAACGGAAAATGATATTCATCAAAGATAATGGATTCACCTTGAAGGTTCCATTCACCGGAAGGTTTTTTCACTGTTCCCCGTAAATCGAATCGACCAGAGAGTGTTCCCTCGGGAACCGGGTTAAGATTATACAGAAAGGCATAATCTTGAAGCCGGATATCGGAAAGGGTGACGATGAGATCCAGAGGCACATCCAAAAGTTGTTCTTCGATTCCCCCATCATGCTTCAGTGGTAAATTGACTCCCCCATTAATCGTTACATATGATGTTGAATCTTTTTCATAATCAAAATAGTTGATATTAAGATTCCCATTGTAAAAGATTATTTCCGACTGAAATTTTCCAAGAGGGTGATCATCGAGCTCCAGCTTATCCAGAGCTACCATCAACTCTACCTCAGGATTCTCGACACTTCCCAGAATATCCATATTGGCATTAATCACCCCTGAAATGGAGTGATCCCATAAAAAGTATTGATTCAATGGTTTGAGCTGGATGTTGGTCAAATTCAATGAAAAATCACTGTTTCCTCTGGTGGTCAAAAAACCACGTGCTGTTAAAAACTCATTGTGAGAGGCTTGTAAAGAAAAGAATTGGGTTATCAAACTGTCATTTCGAAGGAAGAAACGGACCGGTTTGTTGTTCACAAGGGAATAATCCTGATAATCAAATTGTAATCGGTTGAATATGGCCTCCCACCCCTGTTGTCGCGAAAAGACAACACCTTTCAGACGGATGGAGTTTTCCTCACTATAAAAAGAGAAGGGGTCAAATACGATGAAATCTTTGGTAAAACGCGACTTAACAATCCCATTGGTTAGAAAAATATCGCCGATATACCCGGTGGCCAATTCTAACTTGAAATTACCTTTCCTTTCACTGACGACCCGGGAAATCTCCAAATTCCCGTCTATTCCATAAACAATGGTATTCCCAACTGTCAAACTATCAATAGTGAGTTCACCTTCCACATCCGGATCATCCAAATTACCGAAGACCCGTAAATACATGCTACCGTGCCCACCGGCATTTTCCATCGACATGCTGCTAAAAAGTGTGGCTAAATTATTCTCCTCCGTTGAAAGCGTTACATCCAGATATTGCGACTCCGTAAGAGAACCCTGAAAACGAAAGCGGGAATCCTTACCAAACACAATTTCGGAGGGCTGCAGGAATTCCCAATTCCCTCTTGATGCAGCAATACGCAGTTGCATGGTATCCAGATTCATACTGGCATATTGAAGGTCGGTAAAAATCATCGTACCCCTGCCGGTAAAATGTTGTATGTCCCAGCTATTAAAATCCAGGTTTAATTGGGCATTAATCAAGGTCTGGGTGTTCATGATGCCCGCTCTGGCAAGATTGAATCGGTTCATCTGAACTTCGATATGGTTACTGCCATCCGGGGCAAGGTGTAATCTTCCCTGCAACTGACCAAAATTTGAGGCAAACTGAATATTATCAAAATAGAAATGATTTCCACGCCGCCGTAATCGAGTTTTCAAATGATCGATTTTCAAAGAATCCAGATGAGCATCCAGATATAATTCTGAGTTAAAATTGATCGGGTTTCCGATAAACGCACCATAAACCCGCACCACTCCTTGTTGATAGGGTAACTCCTGCACAAAACGTCTGACTACCTCCATTTCAATTTCGCTGGTATCGGCAAACAGGAGGAAACGGAAACGAGGCAGAAACTCTATTTCTCCATGACCGATTAAATTAGCTCCCGGGATCTTTGCTTCTAACTGATTTAATACTATCCGTTTTCTGGATCCCATAAGACTAAACGAAACATCCTCTATTTCCAGACTTCGATTAATCCATGAGGCTCGAACATAGCGCGGTTTGACCTGAACGTTATTTTCCGTTATCTCAGCAGATAACTCTATTTGTACATCTTTGAATGTTTCCGTTTCAGTGTTGTAGTCAATAAAAACTTCACCATCTTTCAGAATGAATTGCCCCAGTTCAAGGTGGGGAAATTGTTCGAGTGAAAAATGCGTATAGAGAGAGTCAAGGGGTGGATTTTCAGCTGGGGAATCCTGTAGAGAATCACCAATCACATGCCATTTGATATAAGGCTGTAGAATCAGCAGACGTTCGATTAGGTAGCGACTCTCCATAATATCCATTAGCGAATAATCTACTTCCACTCTTCGTATCCGAATGGTATCATTTTTTGCGCTGGTAATCTCCACATCATCGAGACGCAGGGTTCCCAACAGGTTTCCGGAAAGTTTTTTAAAGTGGATATGATAGGCTTCCCCGGAAATTTTATTGATCACTGCTATCAGCGATTTATCCACAATCGGGGTGAAATTATACAGGACTACAAAAAGTCCACTGAATACAACGATGATCACTAACAGAATGATTAGAAAAGTGCGAATTTTATAAAACATCTTTATCCACTCAAATTATATCAATCATTAAATGAACTTCGGCATAAATGAGTTCACTCTTGGGAAAAATTTAACCTTTCTCCCTGTTCTTTCAAAATTTAATTTCTTTATAAGGAAAAGAAACGTGTCGCAGTGTTGCACTCACTACGTTGATTGAGGGGTTTCAAAGAATGATTTCTATCAAAAAAAAGGCGGTAGTAACTACCGCCTTTAAAAAAGAGAAATTCTGAATTCAATGGTTATGCTTTGTAAATTTTATGCCTATCTTCTTTCACCCCCGCTGTGGCATTGCGAGTATCAACCACCAGACGAGAGTGTTTTACAATCATATCCCAGTCATAAACGGAATGGTCGGTGGAAATGACGACCGCATCGTAACTGGCGAGGTTTTCCGGGGTTAATTCCACACTCTTATTCTTAAAATTATAATGACGCATGGTCCATAATTCCGGCACAAACGGATCATTGTAATCCACTTCGGCACCTTTTCGCAATAAAATCTCCATCAATTTCAGGGTTGGCGATTCTCTGACATCATCGATATCTTTTTTATAGGCCATACCCAGTAAAAGAATGTGTGAACCTTTGATACTTTTCCCATGCTCATTCAGAGCATCCCCAACTTTGTGAACGACAAAGTAAGGCATATCAGTATTAACTTCACCTGCCAATTCAATAAAACGTGTGCTGATATCATACTCCCGGGCTTTCCAAGTCAGGTAGAAGGGGTCGATTGGAATACAATGCCCACCTAAACCCGGACCGGGATAAAAAGGCATATAGCCAAAAGGTTTGGTCGAAGCAGCCTGGATGACCTCCCAGACATCAATCCCCATTCGATCAAGGATGACTTTCATCTCATTAACCAGAGCGATATTCACGCTTCGAAAAATATTTTCCAGCAATTTGGTAGCTTCAGCCGCCTGACTGCTGCTGACCGGCACCGTCTGAACAATCACCTGGTCATATAAAGCTCGTGTCAATTCCAGAGACCGGGGATGATTAGCACCTACTACCTTGGGAATCGTTTTGGTGGAATATTTTGGATTATTGGGGTCTTCCCTCTCCGGGGAAAAAGCAAGATAGAAATCTTCATGGCATTTTAAGCCGGATTTTTCCAGAATTGGTCGCATGACCTCTTCTGTCGTGCCCGGAAAAGTGGAACTCTCCAGAACCACCAGTTGATTCTTTCGAAGATATTTGGAAATCGTTTCCGAGGTTTTAACGATAAAAGAAATATCCGGCTCCCGATGTTTGGTTAACGGAGTCGGTACACAAACGAGGATACAATCTACTTCTTTCAGCCGACTAAAATCGGATGTTGCTTGAAACAATTTTCTCTCAACGGCATGTTGAATCCTCTCATTCGAAATATGCTTGATATAGGACTGTCCATTATTCAATTGTTGTACTTTGCTATCATCAATATCAAAACCCAGCGTAGTGAATGATTCTTCTACAAACTCCAGAATCAGTGGGAGACCAACATATCCCAGGCCTACAACCCCAACAATAGCCTCATGCTGCTTAATCTTTTCCAGTAAATCCATTCCTCTCTCTCCAAATTCTTTGTTGTTTATCGTCTTCCAACTCCATAATAATAAAAGCCCATTGCTTTTAATTTCTCCGGTTGATAGATATTTCTTCCATCAAACACAACAGGCGTATTCATCAATTCCTTCATCTGTTCAAAATCCGGTTCCCGATAATCCAACCACTCCGTGACCAGAATTAACCCATCTGAACCCTTTAAAGCATCGTAGTAATTATCATAAAACGAAGCATATTTTTCGAGACCGATGCGTTTAGCTTCTTTAATCGCCACCGGATCATGTGCCTTGATTTTTGCCCCACGCTCATAGAGCGCTTTGATAATTTCCACCGATGGGGCTTCTCTCATATCATCGGTTTTCGGTTTAAAACTCAACCCCCACAAGGTGAAGGTTTTTCCTTTCAAATCATGGTTAAAGTGATTTTCAATCTTGGGGATTAAAATTAACTTCTGTTGTTCATTCACGGCTTCTACCGCTTTCATGACCTTAAAGTCATAATTATACTCCTCGGCAGTGCGGATAATCGCTTTTACATCCTTTGGGAAACAGGAACCACCATAGCCAACCCCCGGGAAGATAAAAGAATAACCGATGCGCTTATCAGAACCAATTCCACGACG
>RFIL01000073.1 GCA_003695285.1 Calditrichota bacterium | reverse complement strand
TGCCAAGAGAGGGGGCGAAGGGGGTGAGTTCAATGAATTTGCAACAAATTCATTTATATGTAATTATTTTTGGTTAAATTTACTTTTTAGACAGCCCCAACACCGGAGAACCCGAAACTCTGTTTCGGAAAGGTTTGGTGCACTTCTGCAGACTTTGGAAACGGAGTTTCTTTAACTCATCATTTCTCAGTTAACCGCCCATCCTCCATATCCTCGCCAAATTCCGCTTTGATCCCCCCGACTTTTTAGTAAATTACCTTGATGAAAAAACGAGGAATACCTTACCATGAACATAACACCGGTCAACCTGAGTCGTAAACCACCTATATTTTTTGATTATTTAAACCATTTTGAAAAGGTGAGTTCATTTTATTCATGGAACCCACATGACGATTCACATCTAATTGCAGCATTAAAAGAAAGAAGCAGATGCTCTTATCCACGTCAACAACTGGTAGACACTCTTTTGCAGCAACATCGGGCATGGGAGGCCCCGGATGAATCTATACATAATATCCACCGCTTAAATGATAAGCAGACCTTTTGTATTGTTACCGGTCAACAGGCCGGTGTGCTGGGAGGGCCTCTTTATACTATTTACAAAATTATCACAGTGATTAAGCTCGCCATTACTCTGCAGGAAAAATATCCTGACTATCATTTCATCCCGGTGTTCTGGATGGAAATCAATGATAATGATTTTAAAGAGATTAATCATATCCAGTATATCACCAGGGAGAATGAACTCAAACGTCTGGAAATTGCAGAGAATCCTGAAGACCATTTGAAACCCATTGCCTATCGAACCATTGATGCCGAAATGTTGCGATGGAAAGAGATCTTGGAGGAGGATTTTTTTGATACGGAATTTAAAGAAGATGCTTTAAATCTTTTCCTGGATCCCTATGCTCAGGGGGATACTTACGGAAATGCCTTTGCCCGATTGCTATTAAGGTTGTTTCACCAATATGGATTAGTGATTCTGAATCCGGTAGATAGCGGTGTTACTCATCTCGCGCAGCCGATATTTCACCGAACATTGAGTGAAGCTGATGTATTAGGTGAACACTTTTTAACCCGCAATCGGGAGATTGAAGAGGCCGGTTACCCCACTCAGATTCATCTGCGTCGGCAACAAACACTCCTGTTTTTCATTGATGAACATCAGCGAAGAGTACGTATTGATAAGGGGGAAAAGGAAAATCAATTTCATCTGGTTTATTCGGAGGAAATTCACCCCATTGGAAAAGAAGAACTTTTGCGTTTGTGCGAGACACATCCGGAACAATTCTCTCCCAATGTAGCTCTGCGACCGGTTCTGCAGGACTTTTTGCTCCCTACGGTTGTTTATGTTGCCGGTCCTTCTGAGACTTCTTATTTTGCGCAGTTGGGAGCTCTTTATGACTTTTTTGAAATCCCCATGCCGGTTATCTATCCCCGTCATCGGCTGACCATCGTGGAGAAAAAAATTCAGCGCCTGGTGGAGAAGCTGGAACTGGATTATCAATCCATATTGCAGGCAGATTCTCATTTTATTGAGAATTATTTGCGAAATAGTAGCGGCGGCGAGTTGTATGAGGCATTAGAAAAGACCGATGTGAAAATCGTTCAGGCTCTGGAAGAACTGGCAGAAGCTTTAAAAAAATTTGACCCCACCCTGATTCAAAGTGTGCAAAAAACTCGCAGCAGCATTGAGTCCAGCCTGGGAAAATTAAACGGAAAAATTACCCGTTCCCTGGAAGAAAAAAACAAAACTATGGTGAATCAGCTTCAACGAATATTTCTCCACTTACTTCCGGGCAACAACTATCAGGAACGGGAATTGAATTTAATTTATTTTGTCATTAAGTATGGTACTGATTTGATTCCTCAATTGATCACAGCACTCCCGGAGGATTCCTTTCACCATCTGATTGTGGAATTGTGATTTTTGAATACCCAGTGTATTCAAAGAAGCTCCATCTAATTTCATTCGCTTTCAATTACATTTCATTCTGAAATAGCCCTGTTTCAAAGTGAAATGCCGGCAATATAAATCTGACTCCGGAGTTAACTTTACCGTGCCCTCCATAATCAACATAATTGCTGTAATTTTAAACAATTACAGCTTGCATAAAAGGTCATGCAGGCTTTTTTTTCCTCTCATTCCATATGATGGCATAATTATTGTTCAATAATTTACCCAGTTTTAAATTAAAGGAAATCAGGATGAAGGAAATTATTCATCTTTTAAACGTTCTTTTACCATTACTCTATCTCACATCTATCTTTTTCTACAGCCAGTCTTTCTTTCGCTCCGATCGGTTTGCCCAGAAATATAAAAGCTCCATTCTTTCGGTGACCTGTGTTTTACATCTGAGCTTTGTAGTGCTGAAGGGACTCTTTTTCCGGCGCTTTCCTATCGGTAATGTGTTTGAGTTTGCTTCTGTTTTAGCCTTGAGTCTGGTGTTGATTTATCTCTTTATTGAATTCAAATTAAAACTCAAAACCACAGGGCTGTTTATTTTAAGTATTGTCTTTCCACTGCAATTAATCTCTTCATTGTTTTTTAATCCCGAATACCAATTACCCACCGTTTTACATAGCCCCATGCTTATCTTTCATACTTCCACGGTGATTCTTGGTTATTCGGCCTTTTTTCTTTCGGCTCTCTATGCTCTGATGTATCTCCTGCTCTTTCATGAATTGAAGAAAGCTCAATTTGGTGTGATATACCAGAAAATGCCTTCTCTGGAAGCACTAATTGATTTGAGCTATCGCACAGCGGTCATTGGATTCTTCTTTCTCACCATCACGATTTTTCTGGGAATCATGTGGCGAAAAAATGCCTTTCCGGATACTGCTCATATGGATCCGAAGGTGATTGCTACTTATTCTGTATGGGTTTTGTACGGAATATTGATTATTGGGAAGAAATTTGCCCGCTGGACAAACAAGTGGTTAGCCTATCTTTCGATAGTGGGTCTGGTCGTGATAATTCTTTCCATGATAATTGTTAATTTATTAGTTAAAAGTTTTCATCAATTTGGATGATACGCTATGAATGGGACTGAGATTTATCTGTTTGGAATTAATCACAAGTCTGCTTCTGTTGAATTAAGAGAAAAAGTAGCCTTTAACCAATCTGAACTTGAATCTTTACTTCCCCTATTAACCGCTCAATATCCTTTTTCTGAAGCCTGTATCCTCTCTACCTGTAATCGCAGCGAAATTTATGTGATCGGGAAGCAATCGGAAGATGTCAGAACACATCTGGAGAAGTTTTTGTTACAACACCGCCCGGAGATTACCGAAGAAGATCTTAACTCGTTTTACTTTTATCAGGGCGAAGAGGTTATCCGTCACTTATACCAGGTGACAGCAGGATTGGACTCCATGGTTCTGGGAGAGCCGCAGATTCAGGGTCAGGTGAAAGATGCCGCGCAGTTAGCTTCTCAGGCTGGCGGGATGGGCGTCTTTTTTCATCGCCTCTTCGATATGGCATTGCAGGCAGCCAAACGGGTGCGAACCGAAACTGGTATCGCTGAGGGAGCGGTGAGTGTGGCCTATGCGGCGGTGGAATTGGCACAGAAAATATTTAAAGACCTTTCCCGGCAAAAGGTGCTGTTGATTGGAAGTGGGGAAACCGGTCAACTGGTCGCCCGACATTTAAAGGGTAAAGGTGTGGAAACCCTGTTTATTACCAATCGCACTTTTGAACGAGCGGTATCCCTTGCCTCCGAACTGGGTGGCACAGCCTATCCCTTCCCCTTGATGAAGGAGTTATTACCTGAAATTGACCTGGTCATCGGAGCAGCTTATGCGCCGGAGTACATCATCACCCGGGAAGATATTGAAAAAGTTTTGCCCTGTCGCGTCTCTAAAGCTCTCTTTTTAATCGATATTGCCGTTCCTCGAAACTTTGATCCGGAAATCAACCGCTTTGATTACATTTTTCTCAATGATATAGACTCTCTGGAAAAAATTGTGGAAAAAAATCTGGCAAAACGTCAGCAAGAACTCCATAAAGCGGAAAAAATTATTGACCAGGAAGTGAAAAAATATCTTCAATGGATTAATACTCTGGATTTAACTCCCACCATTGTTTCACTAAGAAAACGTTTTGAAAAATTACGAGAAGAAGAAATTAAAAAATATCAACATCGGGTAAGCCCGGAAGAATTGGAAGTCATTGAACGGGTGACTCGAGGGTTGATGAACAAAATTTTGCATTATCCATTGTCTCAACTGCGCAGATATAGTAACGGTCATACGGATGGTTTAACTCGAATTGAAGTTGTCCGCGAACTCTTTAATCTGGAAGTGGAAGATGAAGCTTAATACGATAACGATTGGTACTCGTGGCAGTCAGCTGGCCCTCTGGCAAACAGATTGGGTAAAAAAAAGATTATCCGCCCTTTATCCCCAAATCACCTGTGAAGTTAAAACGGTAAAAACCACCGGTGATAAGATTTTAGATGTCCCTCTGGCTAAAATTGGTGACAAGGGTTTGTTTACCAAAGAACTGGATATCGCCCTGTTAAATGGGGATATTGATCTGGCGGTTCACAGTTTAAAAGATTTGCCCACCCGTCTTCCGGAAGGGATCATCATTGTTGCCATCACCGAACGCTGGGACCCCCGAGATAGTCTGATTTCTCGTCATGGCGTTTCGTTTAAGAATTTGCCTTCAGGCGCAGTGGTGGCAACTGGCAGCCTGCGACGCCGGGCACAACTTTTGTTCCACCGCCCGGATCTCAATATTGTGGAACTGCGCGGGAATCTCAATACCCGCTTTCGCAAATTTGAAGAAAATTCCTGGGATGCTATGATTCTCGCGACCGCCGGGGTGGAACGGTTGGGATGGTCTGAGCGGATTACTGAAAAAATTTCAACCGATATCATCCTTCCCGCAGTGGGACAGGGCTCCTTCGGAGTGGTGTGTCGGGAAGGTGATGCGGAAGTGATGAACCTCCTGCAACCCCTGAATCATTCTCCTTCCCGGTTAGCCGCATTGGCTGAACGCAGTCTGATGCGCACTTTGGAAGGAGGGTGTCAAATTCCCATTGGGGCTCTGGCACAAGTTGATTCCGATCAACTGGTGTTAACCGGGTGTGTTGCCAGTCTCGATGGGAAGCAACTGGTGAAGGATTC
>RFIL01000072.1 GCA_003695285.1 Calditrichota bacterium | reverse complement strand
GCCAGATAAATTCCCAGCAAGATTCCGATAATAAATTGACTTACAAATACCACCAATGTCAGTTGAAGCGTATTGGGGATGGTTTCCCGTAAGATATCGGTCACCGGTCGATGATGAACAAAGGATACACCGAAATCTCCCATGAAGAAATGAGGTATCCAGACAAGATATTGTTTCCACAGGGGAAGGTCTAAACCCAGATTGTGTCTGATATCCTGAACAATTTTGGGGTCAATATCAGGACGGATGTAAATAGAGGTGGGATCTCCCGGGGCAAGGTGTATCAGAATAAAGACAACCGTTAACACCCCCCAAATAATAAGGACTGATTGAAGCAATCGTTTACATAAGAACTTTATCATTTCTCTTCGCCCCATTTCTCCGAGAACCTCTCCACATCCTCTAAGACCAGTGGGTTAGCTTCTATTTGATGGCAGGCAACTTGATGTCCCGGAGAAAGTTCTTTTAATCCCACCGGTTCTGTATGACACTTCTCAATCACATAAGGACAGCGATAGCGAAAGCCACACCCCTCGCGGGATATATTTTCCCCCTTTATCAAAGATGCTCTATCTGTTTCTATCCAGGATTGCTCCTCCGGCAACGCAGCATTCAACAGAATTTTCGTATAAGGATGCTTTACCCTGGTAGAAAAGCCGGACTCTTCCACCACCTCAACCACTTTCCCCCCATACATCACTGCGATGCGATCAGCAATAGCCGATACCATTGCCAGATCATGTGAGATGAAAAAGATGGTGAGATGAAACCGCTTCTGAAGTTCTTTCAAGAGGTTCAGTATCTGGAATCTGTAGGTAGCATCCAGGCTGGAAGTAGGCTCATCGGCAACTAATAGTTCCGGTTCCACACTCAGCGCACGAGCAATAGCCACTCGTTGTTTTTGTCCACCACTCAATTCCGCCGGAAACCGATCCAGCACTTCACGCGATAAACCCACCTGCGACAATAATTCCTCTACCCGATTTTTCAGTGGTAAACCCTTTAATTTTTTGACCACTTTTAAGGGTTCTTCCAGAGCCGAGCGGATGGTTTGTCGGGGATTTAATGCCTGTTCGGGATGTTGAAAAATCATTTGAAATTTCTGGCGAAAGGGATGGATTTCGCTCTCTTTTAATTGTAGGAGATTTTTCCCCTGATAAATCAATTCCCCTTCATCCGGTTTAATCAATCCTACCAGACATCTCCCCAGGGTGGTTTTCCCGCTTCCCGATTCCCCCACCAGCGCCAGACATTCCCCACGATAGATAGTCAGTGAAACATCACGAACCGCATCGATAGTTTTCCTGTTAGAAGAGAGCCAGCCGGTTTTTTCACGATAATATTTACTGAGATGGCGAATCTCCAGAAATGTCGGTCGAGGTGTAATCATCCTCAAAGCTGTTATTTTATATCAGCGTTTCAGAAACTGTTTTCTGTTTTGATAACCGTCGGTAAGAAGATAGCAATTCCCGGGTGTATTGTTCCCGAGGGACCTGTAACAATTCTATGGTAAAATTCTCTTCAACAATTTCTCCATCTCTCATGACTATCACCCGCTCAGCAAGCGTGGCCACCAGATTCAAATCATGGGTAATAAACAGAAGGGAAAATTGATCACGCTCTTGAAGTTCCTTTAACAACTTGATGATTTCACGTTGGGTCATCACATCCAGTGCTGTCGTCGGTTCGTCTGCAATCAACAATTCCGGCTGGCAACTTAACGCCATGGCGATCATACATCTCTGAGCCATTCCCCCACTCAACTGATGGGGATATGCGTTCATAATTTTTTCAGGAGAGGGCAATCCCACCCGGGTGAACAATTCCAGAGCGATCTCTCTGGCCGATGCGACATCTAATTCGTTATGCGCACGGATTACATCCACGATTTGAGTTCCGATGGAAAAAACCGGATTTAATGCCGATTTGGGTTCTTGAAAGATCATGCTCATCTTGCTACCCCGTGGTAACGGCCGGATATACTCACCGGATGAGCAAATGGGTTGCTGATGAAAATGAATATTTCCCGCAACAACTCTGGCAGTCGGGGGAAGCAACCCCATAATACTCAAAGCGGTTAAGGTTTTCCCGGAACCGGATTCGCCCACCAGAGCAACTCTTTCTCCTTTACTGATCTCAAAACTGACATCTCGTACTGGATGAATCTTTTTCGTGGGAAGATCTATCTCGATGGAAATATGTTCAACCCGGATTAAACTCTCATTCTTCTCTCGCCAGTATTTATCATTGTTCCGCATATTGAATTGCCAGATTTTTGTCATACCATTTTTCAAGTTCATATAAGGTACTCAACGGTATAGGATGAACATTCTCAAACCTATCATGCACTGCCACAATGCGATCGATCCAGAAGAGAAATGTGTATGGTTGATCCTCATGCACCACCTGCTGGAACTGTTTCCAGATCCGTGCTGCTTTCTCACGATTCAGTTCTTCCCGCCCCAATTCAATGAGCCGGTCTACTTCCGGGTTTGAATAGTTTCCATAATTAAAGAGATTCACCGCAGAGGAATGAAAAACCGGGGTGGGGTCTACATACAGTGAGGTACTCCAGCCACCAATATGAGCTTCAAAATCCCTTTCTTTCAATTGTTTCAGATAGGTCGTCCATTCAATCAATTGAATATCAACCTTGATACCAATCTTTTTTAACTGCTCCTGCACGATAACCGCCAGGTCCGATTTCACCTGATTGCTGGCATCGGTTTTGATGGTAAATTCAAAGGGTTTCCCATCCTTATCAAGCCATCCATCTCCATCGGTATCTGACCACCCCTCGCTTTCCAACAATTTACGGGCGGCAGCCAGGTCATAGGGAAAGGGAGTGATGGTATCATTATACGCCCAGGAGAGCATCGGCGGAATGGGACCTACACACACCTTACCAAACCCGTAAAGCAGAGCATCCACCAATTTTTCCCTATCAATGGCCATGGTAATTGCTTTCCGAACGGTGGCGCTGGCAAACTGTGGTAATGCTTCATTATAACCGAGATAATAGTAAACTCTTCCGGAAACGGGATAAATTTTCAAATGGGGATTGTTGGCCTGAAGACGCTTAACTTCAGCAGGAGGCACCCCAATCATCATATCGATTTCACCGGTTTGCAATTGAGTTAATAAGGTGGTGGGGTTGGAGATTATTTTAAAAATCACTCGATCCAGATAGGGTCGTCCCCCAAAATATTTTTCATTGGGTACTAATTCGATATATTGTTGATTCACCCACTTATTGAGTTTAAAAGGCCCGGAGGAAAGGGGATTTCGACCAAAGGGATGGGTTCGCAATTCCTTGCGATCCACATTTTCCAGGATATGCCTGGGCAATAACTCTCCGGCAGTATCGAAAATCTCATAAGGGTAAGGTTCGGTAAATTCAAATCGAACGGTATAAGAATCTACCACCGTAACCCGTTTAATAAAATCAGCCAATCCCCGTTGAGGGCTACCCGTCTCGGGGTCCATGAGCACATCAAAGGTAAATTTCACATCGGCTGCTGTGATGGGTACCCCATCTGACCAGACTGCATCCCTTCGTAAATGGTATGTAAGGCTCCTGTAATCCGGAGAATGTTCCCAGGAGGTTGCCAATTCCGGACTGAACTCTGAATGCTCATCCAGATCTGCCAACCCCAATAACATTAAATGGGTAATTTCCTGGGAAAAAAGGGATTCACTGAAGAGAGGATTAAAGGTATCGACATCTCTGGGGATACCCACCACCAATGTTCCCCCGTATTGTGGTTGGAGCATCTCCTCTTCGATTCTCGGAGAGCCTTTACTGCCACTGCTATAAAATATGTAACCGGCAAAGGAAAGGGTTAAAAAGAGGGTAATCAAACTCCATTTTTTCATCACAACCTCCCTATTTCTCAAAAAAAAATGCAGGTTAATTGGGGTGCATTTTCAAATTCTCAAACTTGAATATGGTAAAGCCCATTTTAATCAGGTTTCCATTAAACAGGCGTTTTTTGTTTTCGATTTTTCGGCCATTCACAAACACACCATTTTTACTGTTCAAATCTTCAATCCAGAAGGTGTCTCCTTCTACAACCACAGCCGCATGCTTTTTGGATATTTTGATATCTCTTAACACGATGTCATTATCCAAATCCCGACCGATAGTGGTGCGGTGTTGCTTCAGAGGGAATATGAGTTCCTGTCCTTCACCATACAACATGACCAGACAGGGGCCATTACTGGACTCTAAGTGAAGTTGAGTTCCACATTGGGTACAGAACTTCACCCCCTCACGGTTTTGAAACTGACAGGAAGGACAAGTTCGTTGAGCCATTTTCACTCCATAGCATTCGTTTAAAAACTCAAATGGATTACATTTCCGAAATTTTACTTCGAATCGAGTTTAACAATGCCCGCGCTTCGGTATTCTCCGGATCTTCTTCTAAAACCTTCTCAAATGATTCTGCCGCTTTTGCGTAATCTCCCTTTTTTAGATAGACTTTACCAAGATTTATCCGAATATCACTCAGTTGCATTTCCACCTGAGTCTTCGCCTGATAATTCTCCCTTTCGGCAACCCGAAAGCCACATCCACCACAATATTTGTCTTCTTCCAATACCGGAAAATCACATCGGGGACATTTGCCTTCCATCATTCCTCCTGAATTCGATACTTTTATATTTTCGATGATAACTTCTAAATTATTAATTAGTTTTTTCCTAATTTTGAACCAGTGGGATCAGTAATTGAAAGGTGGTTCCCTTTCCAGGAGTTGATTTCACCCCTAAATTCCCACCATGTCGCTTTACAATATCTCTGGATATGGATAACCCCAACCCGGTCCCTTTCCCCCTGCCTTTTGTCGTAAAAAAGGCCTCAAAAATATCCTTCAGGAAATCCACCCGGATTCCATCGCCATCATCTTTTACCTCCACCAGTGCGAACCACTCATTTCGTTCCAGAATCTTCTTCCAGAATTTTTCCTCCTGACAGTAATGACCTGACCATTCTCCGCTGGTCAAAATCCACCCCTTATCCACTTTTCGGGTTACAAAGGTGATGTGGCCTTCTTTCGAGCCAATGGCATCCATGGCATTCTTGGCCAGATTCAAATAAATTTGATGGATTTGATAGGGGTCTCCGGAGATCCTCAACGGTTCTTCAGCCAGATGAAGTGCCAGATGGACATTCCGAGGCTTGATGATATCCAGGGTTTCAAAACAATCCTTCAAGTTTTCATTAACATCAAAGGTCTGAAAGGATTCATGTTCCTTATAAACCATGCTTTTAAACCGCGAGAGGTATGAGCACATCCGATCCACCTCTCTCCGAATTTTGTTCAGTTGAGGTTGCAGATTCTGTGGAGGATTCAGCAACTGGATTAAATCAAGGGTTGTGGTGATGCCTGTCAGGGGGCTGCTAAGTTCATGAATAATTTCCGCAATGAACTGTCCGATGGAAGAGAGTTTTTCCAGGTGAATTAACAGATTTTCTCGATTGGAAAGTTCTCGATAGAGATCATCCAACATCTGATACTTTTGCTGGAGCTCTTGATAAGCTATCTGTTTTTCCAGCATGGTTTGTTGGAAAATAATCTCCATGTTCTTATAAGCGGCTTCCAGCTCTTCCAGAAGCTGCTGGTTTTCGATGCGAAGGTTCTCGATGTCAAAGAGTTCCGTCTTCATGGCTTAACTGGATTCATTACCAACAAATTGGAATTCCTGCTCGCGAAGAAGCATATTCTCCATTTCAGCCAGTACCGCCTCTGTACGGGAGTATAAATTTAACTCTTTAAACTTATCTGCTGATTTTTTAAAATACTCCATAGCCTCTTTATTCTTGCCCTGTTTGTCTAAAATCCTGGCATAAGTAAAACAACTTTCCGCAACCCCTTCCTGATAATCGTTATCTTCATTCATACGGATACTTTTCTTCAGATATTTTTCCGCCCTGGTAAAATCGTTCATTTCAGCAAAAATATATCCCATCACATTAAACACTTCCGCCAGACTTAATGAATCCCCCAGGCGTTTGAATAATTTAAAAGCCTTATCGGTAAAGGAACGAGCGTCTTCCAGGTTCCCCTGTCGTGCATAAGCTTTACCCAGGTTCAGATAGGTTAACCCTCTTAAATGTTTACTGTCGGCACTATCCAGCATTTCCAGACATTTCTCAAAAGCCTGTACTGACTTCTCCCATTCACCGAGATCTGAATACGCCATCCCCATGTTGTGATAGACCCTGGGAAGCTGTCGGGTATTTCCCCTTTTGAGATAAATTTCCAGAGCCGTCTGGTAATAATTCAGCGCCTCATTCAAATCCCCATGAATACTGGCAATGATTCCCAGATTGGTCGAGGCATGAGCTTTGTCGATTTCCCCTACTTCGCAATCGACCGCTTCAATCGTCTTCTCAAAATATTCTCGAGCCAGTTGATACTCCCCTTTCTGGAAATAAACCAGTCCCATATTATTGTAGATCATACTTCGAACATTTTGTAGCGGATGTTTTTCTAATATTTCCAGGCAATGGTTATACATTTCCAGAGCTTTCTCAAATTTCCCCTGGTGATCGTAAATTCGCCCCATCCGTCGTAAAGCACCAATCTGCCCTTGAGGATCCTCCTCGGTTTGACTTAGTTCCAGAAGGTATTGATAAACCGTGAGGCTCTTTTCCCACAGACCGTTTTCTTCATAACAAATACCGAGTTTTAAATACAATTCCGATAAGGTCGCCCCTTCCGGTAATTGTTGTCGTTTTTTCCAGATATCCATCAACGCTTCAAAAAAGAGACTAGCCTGGCGGTAGGCAGAGATTTTAAACGCCCTGTTCGCCGCCTGATAGAGTAAGGGGAGTGCTTTTTGTTCTTCTCCGGCATGCAAATAATGGTTGGCCACATCTCCCACCAGAGCCCCAAATTCCGGGCCGTACATCATCTCCAGTTCCTGAGCAATCATCAGATGATATTCTTTGCGAAGGGCGGGCGGGATTTCATTATATAATAATTCTTTTAACATGGGGTGTTCAAATTGAAAACCGTCTTCATTACTGTTCAGCAATTGTAAATCCGTCTGAAAACGGTGTAATGTTTTTAATAAATCAATTCTTCGCATTCCGAGCAATCGGGCCAGGATGGTGGCATCAAATTTATAGCCAATCACACTGGCAACCTGTAATATTTCCCGATCCTGATCACTCAACTCCCGGAATTGGCGTACAAAGACATCTTCCACTCGGTTGGGCACTTCAAGCTTTATTTGATCACTTCGATTATACCACACTCCATCCTGGAGATAAATCGTTCCATTTTCATTTAATAATTTTAATGTTTCCAGGACGAAGAACGGATTCCCTTTCGTTTCTTGATATATAATTTCATAAAATTCTTCAGTGAAATTAACTGAGCCCAGGGTTTCATCAACCAATTTCTCACACATCTCCCGGGAGAAACGATTGAGAGTAACCTCATCAAAGATATCCTCACGACGCATTCGAGAGAGGATGTCCACAATCTGAGCCGGTTTACCATTCTGTTGTAAGTCAAAGCGATCAGTACGGCAAATTCCCACCTGCAATATTCGGTTTTCCGAAATATGACGAGAGAGATAATGGAACAGTCGCAAGCTGGCTTCATCTGCCCATTGCATATCATCAATCACCACCACTACCGGCCGCATGGTGGATATCAATGAGATTAAGAGATGAATCCCTTCCAGAATATTGGGTGAGTTGGATTGATCGGGAGGAGTGGAGATACTGCCTTCTCCACCAAAAGTCGTTGAAAATCGCTCGGTAAACTCCATCAAGACCGGTATTTTTTCTCGTACCAGATTCTTAATCTGTAATCGATTCTCCGCGGGCAACAGATGACTATCCTTGCTGAAGAAACCGCGAAGGGCATCTATATAAGGCATATAGGCATCCATGCCTTCCTGATAAAGACTGGCACCATATAACACAAATGCCTGATGTTTCCGAGCGTACTCCTGCAACTGCATGGCAATGGTGCTTTTTCCAACCCCTGCTTCACCGGAGATAACCACCGTACATCCCTTCCCCTGCGATGCTTTTCGATACAACCGTACCAATCGCGAAAACTCTTTTTCCCGCCCAACAAAGACCGGTTGAAATTTCTCCCCGGATCGGCTGGCATCCTCTCCTCCTTCCAACTCCTCGTTCAAATTCCAGTCAGCATCACTCTCAATCTTTTTCTTTCGGCTCTCAACACCTCGCAACACCTTTAACAGGGCTTCATTAAAGGCTCTGGCTGATTCCCACCTGTCCTCTTTCTCTTTTGCCAACGCTTTTAAAATAACCTGTTCCAACTCTGAAGAAATGGCGGGATTCAGTTCAGATGGAGGAATAGGGTCTTCATTCAGTTGTTTATAGAGAATAGCTACTGAGGTGTCCCCGGTGAAAGGCAATTTTTTGGTTAATATTTGATAGAGGAGAACACCTGTGGAATATATGTCACAACGGTGGTCGGCTTCTTCTCCCATCATCTGCTCGGGCGCCATATATTCAATGGTTCCCATAATATCACCGGCAACCGTTAACCCTTCCTTGGCAGCCATCTTGGCAATACCAAAATCCAATATTTTCACCCGATCATCTGGTGTAATCAAAATGTTTTCCGGTTTAATATCCCGATGATAAATCCCGACCTGATGTGCACATTCCAGACCGGAGAGCAGTTGAGAAATGATATGGATCCCCCGTTCAATGGAGACGTCCTGCCCGGAGTTTAACACTTCATCCAGAGAGATACCGGCAACATATTCCATGGCAATGTAGCGACCACTCTCAGCTTCTCCCACCTCATAAATCGTGACGATATTGGGATGAACCAATTTTGC
>RFIL01000495.1 GCA_003695285.1 Calditrichota bacterium | reverse complement strand
TATGGATCGTGTGGCTGCCAATTGTGTTGTACCACTTTTCTCAAACGATTCGACAACATTACCACACAGTATGTTCGAGATCAATTGATACCCATGAACCCGTCGCGCCTTACCGGTATTTGTGGTCGTTTAAAATGCTGTCTGGCATTTGAGCGAGACTTTTACCTGGAAGAGTTAGCCAGATATCCCAGAGTTGGCGATAGTGTGGAAACGGAAAATGGTGTCGGAACGGTGGAAAAAATTGATATCTTCAATTCCGTCGTTTATGTGAAAATGGAAGATGAGGATATCGAAAAATACACGCTAACTGATTTGAAAGTATCTCAAGCTCCGGTTTCATAGTGAACAGTGGTTTAATGGTTAGAAATATCAGTATCAATTCTTAAGAAGACCTCAAATTTAAATATTGCAAGTAATTGAATCTGAGGCCATCGGTTTCTGGAAAACAACTCTATTGTTTAAAGAGGGATGATTTCTTTTTATATTTTGTTTCTTTTTTATTGATACAATTGCTCTGCGACGTTGAATAAATTCATCAAAGCTGAGAGAACGAACCATTAAAGAAAAGGGATGGTACATTGACTTCTTTTAAACGCTACATGATAACCAGTGCTCTACCCTATGCTAATGGACCGATTCACCTGGGACATCTGGCGGGGGCATACTTACCCGGAGATATCTACGCCCGGTACTGTCGGCTGAAAAAGCGAGATGTTCTATATATTTGTGGTTCCGATGAACATGGTGTGCCAATTATGTTGAGAGCACGCAAGGAAGGAGTTTCCCCACAAGAAGTGGTCGATCGGTATCATACCATGATTAAAAAGAGTTTTGAACGTTTTGGAATGTCTTTTGATTATTATGGGCGGACTTCCGCACCGGTTCATCACGAAACCAGTCAGGAATTCTTTCGCACTCTGGCCGAAAAAAATGTTTTTGTACTTAAGGAAGAAGAACAATTATATGATCCTGAGGCAAAAATCTTTCTGGCCGATCGATTTGTTCGTGGGACCTGTCCCATCTGCAGTTACGAAGATGCCTATGGGGATCAATGCGAAAAGTGTGGGTCTTCGTTAAGCCCTGCGGATTTGATAAATCCCCGCAGTGCCATCACCAATGCCACCCCTGTCCAGAAGAAAACCACTCACTGGTATTTACCTCTGGCAGAATATCAACCGCGCCTGGAAAAGTGGATAGAGACTCATCCTGAATGGCGGCCCAATGTATTGGGACAAATTCAGAGTTGGTTCCAGAGTGGTCTGAAGGATCGGGCGGTGACCCGTGATTTACCCTGGGGGGTGGCAATTCCGGAAGATGTGGCCCGAAAAGCCGGGGTGGATGCAACCGGAAAAGTGCTTTACGTTTGGTTTGAAGCTCCAATTGGATATATTTCAGCGACAAAAGAATGGGCCATCCAATCCGGTGATCCCGAAGCATGGAAACCCTACTGGCAGGATAAAGATACCTGCCTTATTCATTTTATTGGTAAAGATAACATCGTCTTTCATTGTATTATTTTCCCTATGGTGTTGATGGCTCATGGGGATTACATCCTTCCCTATAATGTTCCGGCGAATGAATTTTTAAATCTGGAGGGCCATAAACTCTCTACCAGTCGGGATTATGCTGTGTGGTTGGATGATTATCTGGAAAAATTTGAACCGGATTCCTTACGCTATTCACTGGCGAGTAATATGCCGGAAACCAGAGATGCCGACTTCTCCTGGAAGGATTTCCAGGCTCGACACAATAATGAACTGGCTGATATTTTAGGGAATTTTGTCAACCGAACTTTTACCTTTGTTGCCAAATATTTTGAAGGAAAGATTCCCGAAGCCGCTTCACTGGATGATCTGGATCGAGAATTACTGGACTTCATCAAACACACCCGCGAGAGTGTGGGAGAAGCTCTGGATAATTTTCAATTTAAAGAAGCCACTCGCCGAATGATGGATCTGGCAAGGTTCGCTAATAAATATTTTAACGATAAAGCTCCCTGGAGCACCCGAAAATCCGCTCCTAAAATTTGTGCCACCACGTTGAATCTGTGTGTTCAAACGACTTATGCTCTGGCGGTCTTGACCAACCCCTTCCTCCCGTTCACTTCCCGTAAAATATGGAAGATGTTACAGCTGGATGGTCAACCGGAAGAAGCAACCTGGGATAAGGTGGGGGAAAAATTGCTCCCTGTGGGCCATGCGCTCGGTGAACTCCATATTCTTTTTCAAAAGATTGAAAACAAGGTGATTGAGAAAGAGATTGATCGGTTACGGAAAGTACAGGCGCAAATCCAGCAAGAAAAACAACCCGGTCAAATTTCCTACATTTCCATTGAAGACTTTCAAAAAATTGACTTACGTACCGCCAAAATTATTTCCGCTGAAGCCATCCCAAAGGCTAAGAAGTTATTGAAACTTCAGGTAGAAGTAGGAAATGAAAGACGGCAATTGGTGGCAGGACTGGCCAGAGACTACTCCCCGGAAGAACTGGTTGGCAAAACGGTTATCATCGTCGCCAATTTAAAACCCGCAGTCATCCGCGGAATCGAATCCCAGGGGATGCTTCTGGCTGTTGAAGATAATGGTAAGCTTAGCATTTTGACCACGGAAAAACCGGTTGCCTCCGGCAAAAAAGTATCATAATAAAAAAACCCGGCATCACTGTGGTGCCGGGTTTAAATGTGAGCCCTGAATTTTCCTTCCTTTATTTCAATTCCGGCAATTGTGGATGAATGACCACATCAATTCGACGGTTTTTAGCACGACCTTCTCGAGTCTCATTGTTGGCAATGGGGCGACTCTCCCCGTAACCCACTGCTTCAACTTGATTGGGATCCAATTCTGGCATATTCGCCAGAAGATATTGCTTTACTGCTTCCGCTCTTGCCTGTGAGAGGCGTAGGTTCATCTGATCCGAGCCGAAGGAATCAGTATGCCCTTCAATGGTCAATGAGGAGCCAGGAAAAGTTTTGATGGCTTGTTGAACTTTGGTTAATAAGCTGAAATATTTGGGTTTAATCACAGCCTGACCCACATCAAAATTCAAGCCCACCAGTCGAATGATGATATTATTACCATCTCGCAACACCCGCGCTTCTTCCCGTGAAAACATTTTTCCCACTGCCTCAAATTGCGCCCGAATCCGTTCCTGTGCTTCCATCCGTTTCTGTAATTCAGATTGCTCTTCTGAGATAGCACCCAATTTTTCTTCCAGTTCGGCAATTCGTGCATGAAGATCGCTGATCTGTTGTTCTCTGTCCTCCAGGTTCTGGGATAATCGTTCCACTTCATCCTGCAGCGACTGAATGGTGTTGATAATTGTTTCCGTGGGGGGACCATAACCCTGATCAAATTGAGCTACTAAATCCAGAGCCGCAGCGATTCTGCGAAGAGGCTCTTCGGATTCCAGCAACAAGTTTTCCAGGGTCTCCTTATTCTTTTTCATCTGTTCCACCCGGGAAGCCAGATAAATGGCATGTTTGGCTTCATATTTCGCCTGTTGGGCCAGACTTCTTGCAACATCAGTGTCATATCGATTTTCATTGAGCTCTTTTTCAGCCTGGGCAATAAGGTCTTTTGCCCGCTGAAGGGTCACTGGAGCTTTGTCCTTTACTTTTTGTTTTTCAGCTAAATTTACCAATTCAATGGCTTCGTTAAGGAAGTTGGCTTTAATCGCATCCAGTTCAGCTTTACGGTAGATGGTTTCCGCCTCCCCGGCCCGACTTTCAGCTCCTTTGACATTTCCATCTTCCAATTTCTTGGCTGCTTCCTGGAATTTTTTCTCCGCTTCTTTCCAGAGTTCTGAAGCGAAATTAGGGGCATCCGCTTTAATGGCATCAGAACGTGCTTTTAATAATGATGCAAACGTTACCTCTGCCAGTTTGGTCTTCTCAATAGCCTGTTGAAAATAGGCCTGACTCCCTTTTAACTTCTTGCGGATATCCTCCAGATTCTTGCCCTTGTTAAAATCCTCTTCGGCTTCCCGATACAATTTCATCGCTCTGGAATAGTTATCCGGAGCAAGCAGGTCTGCCTTGGCATTTAACGCCGCCTGCATTATTTTATCCGTCTCCCCGAATAATTGAGTCCGTAAATCCTGACCCGCT
>RFIL01000071.1 GCA_003695285.1 Calditrichota bacterium | reverse complement strand
TACGGAGGCCCCGGCTCACAAATGGTGCTCAATCGGTGGGGAATGGGAAGCCGGTTCCGACACGTACAACGGGTTTTATGGCATCAGTATATGACCGAGCAGGGCTACATTGTTTTTTGTGTGGATAATCGCGGTACCGGGGGTAGGGGAAAAGCCTTTAAAGATGTTGCATATGGGGATCTTTCTCAATGGGCGGTTCATGATCAGGTGGAAGGCGCTCGATACCTGAGTCGTTTACCTTATGTCGATAGCAATCGCATTGGGTTCTGGGGCTGGAGTGGAGGTGGCTATCTAACCTGCATGATGCTCCTCCGGGCACCCGATGTGTTCAAAACAGGAGTTGCCGTGGCTTCAGTTACTGATTTCCGTAATTATGATACCATATGGACCGAACGCTACATGGGCTTATTGACAGATAATCAAGAGGGGTATGAGAAGGCCAATGTGTTAAACTATGCTGATGGATTAAAAGGGCATTTACTCATGATTCATGGTACGGGAGATGACAATGTTCATCCTCAAAATACCCTGCAACTGGCCAATAAGTTTATCACATTAAATAAACAATTTGACCTGATGCTCTATCCCAATCGTAATCATCGAATCCATGGAGGAAATACTCAGCTACACCTGTTCACATTGATCAGTAACTACTTCATGGAAAATTTGTAATAACGTTTTATCGGAGGGGTTTTCCGCGGAGTTGTTGGATAAGCTCCTCCAGAGTATCAAAGCCGATCTTTCCAATGTGAAAAAACTGAAGCGTCCCCTTACGATCATAGATAGCGGTGGCAGGAAGAGCTCCACTCCATTCATGATTCACCAGATTGATGAACGCCTCATCATCCTCCACAGCTTTCACATAATTGACAAAATTCACCTGATGCTGTTTTAGAAATGGGATAATCTTACTATCCACCTCATCCGGATAGTCAATGCTGATGCCCACAATCTTCAGTGAATCTTGAGCATGGGTTTTAGCAAATCGAACCAGTTCCGGGAATTCTTCCCTACAGGGAATACACCAGGTTGCCCAGAAGTTGACCACCAGAATCGTACCCTGGTGATCTTGAATCAATTGTTGATACCCTTCCACATCAATCGGTTCTACCTTCTGAGCCAAAAGAGGAAATAGGGGAAGGAAAATACCGATAAAAAGCCCATAAATCCCGATCCTGTAGACCGATATCACTTGCGAACTCGTTTGATGGTACATCCGAATGCTTTGGTTTCAGGAGTGGTTACTTTTTTACCCGCCAGAATTTCATCGAGAGCCTTTCGCAAATCCCGTCGCTTAATGTTCGCCGGTCGTTGGGAATCGTCAATCCGGCCATGATAGAGCACTGTCAGGTCCTTGCTCAAGACGAACACTTCCGGGGTAACGGTTGCCCCAAATTTGTCGGCAATAACATTATTCTCATCTTTTAAAATCGGAAAGAGTAAACCGTGTTTTTGAGCATGGGATTTGATTTCTGCCACCGACTCGCGACGGTTGGAGTTGATTCCCAGGAAAGCCACATTTTTTTTGCTATAATCTGAATAAAGCTTCGCCATTCGCGCATTATAGGCATTGGAAACCGGGCATTGAGTGGAAACAAAGATAATCACAATAGCAGCCTTGTCCTTGTACTGAGAGAGGGAGTGAGTTTTACCATTATAGTCTTTCAACGAAAAATCTGCGACTTTATCTCCAGGAGATAAAGCACCTGCATGGAGAACAAAAAAACTCATCACCAACATCAAACCAACAATCATCCACTTCTTCATAGTACACCTCATTTGTTTTGCGTTAATTGTAATCATTTTTGCCATGAATGTCAATTACATTTACCGGAGGAAAAACCCGGACGAATAGATAAAATCTTTCTCCTGTTCATGTTTATGCTATTACGAGTGAAAAGACAATTGGTTTCTCAATCACCGATTATTCATTTCGGGATTCAATCTGGTGGCAACGCTCTTTTTCCGTGGTGATCAATCGAGCACCGCGTTTCCGGGTGAAATAATTATATGCCCATTGAATGAGCACCAACAACTTATTATCAAATTCGATTAAATAGGCAATATGAACAAAAAGCCATGTTATCCAGGCAAACCATCCCCCAATTTTCCACTTTTTGAATTGAGCGATAGCACTATTTCGGCCGATAACAGCCATGCTCCCCCTGTCCAAATATTGGAAAGGTTTAAGCGGTTTCCCGGATAATTTCCGTTTGATCATGCTGGCAACATATCGTCCCTCCTGCATGGCCACCGGTGCCACACCGGGAAGCGGCTCCCCGGTTTGATGCGCAAAATGGGCCATATCTCCCACAACAAAGATATTCTCATATCCCGGCACTGTTAGATATTCGGTTACAATAATCCTTCCGGATTTATCGGTCGCTGCTCCGGTTTTTGCTGCAAGTTTTTCACCCAACACATTGGCTTTAACCCCTGCGGCCCACAAAACGGTAGCGGCTCTTATTTCGCTATCTTCACCCGGGCTGTGAAGGTGCACCGTGTCCCCATCAATTTCCACCAGCTGAGTTCTGGTAAGAATCGAGACACCTAATTTTCGGAGTGCCTTTTCCGCTTTAACGGATAAACCGGGATTGAAGCCGGGTAAAATTCTTTCTCCACCTTCAATCAACAAAATTCTGGCCTGGGTTGGGTTAATATTCCGAAAGTCGTTTTTCAGGGTACTGTGGGCCAACTCTCCCAGGGCGCCGGCCAATTCCACACCGGTTGCTCCCCCACCAACAATTACAAAGGTAAGTAATTCCCGTTGCCGGTCGGGGTCTTCGCTCTTTTCAGCTTCTTCAAAAGCATTGAAAATTCGTCGCCGGATTTCCAGCGCATCTTCC
>RFIL01000494.1 GCA_003695285.1 Calditrichota bacterium | reverse complement strand
GTAATATCCAGACCAATGCCATAGCCTGCTACATGTTCCAGAGCATTTTCCGGAGCGATGTTTTTTCCGCTCTTTCCGATCACAACTAACACCTCTACTTCATGATGAACATCCTGACTCTGGGGTGGTAGGAGAATTGTGTCCCCATTATAAATGATGCTCGAAGTTGGTTTTAAAAAAATAATCGGTGCTTTGGGTATAGGATTGTTAAGTTCCGCTGCATGAGCGGCATAATTTCTTCCCACACAAAAAATGTTGTTCACTCTCAACGTCCTATCGGAAGATACAAAGGTTATATTTTTCATTGTTACCCCCAACTGAAGTTTAAAATTTTAGCAATGAATAATCCGTAAAATAAAATAAACATGGCGCCTTCCCATCGGGAGACTTGTTTGTCCTGGGTGGTCACAAAAAACAGGATGGAGGCGATGATGAGAAATGGTAGACCGGTCCACTGAATGGTTTGAGTGATGCTAAGAGAGCCGATCAATCCGGGAATACCCATCACTGCGAAAGTATTAAAAATATTCGATCCCAGGACATTCCCCACCACCAATTCACCTTTACCCTCTCTGGCCGCTGCAATGGTAACTGCTAACTCCGGGAGCGAAGTACCTAACGCCACCGCAGTGATAGCAACAATTTCCGTCCCGGTATTAAGCAATTCAGACAATCGAATAACACTCTGCACCGTGTATTTTGCCCCCAGATAGACAAAAAAGCAACTCACAATAAGGATGATGATCGGAAGTAGCCTGAAGGGTTCTCTGGTCGTATTATTGGCAACTCGTTCCTTATGAGCACTACTGATGGTATATCCAACGAAAATCACCAGCCCGACAAGTGAAAGCACGGCTTCAAATGGGGTAAATATTTTATCCATCAGGGTGATGACAATAAAGAATGCCGAACCGAGAAGCAATGGGAGATCCACGTGAAGGAGGTCAAAATCGATATGCAAACGACCACCAACAATTGCCCCAACTCCCAGAATTAAAAAAATATTGACCACATTTGATCCGACCACATTCCCTGCTACCATTTCTGAGGCATTTTCCACCACTGCAAAAACGGATGATATCAATTCCGGAAGGGATGTGCCTATGGAAACAATCGTTACCCCAATGATAAAAGGGGAAATTCCTAACATCAATCCGAGCTTTTCGGCGGATTGGGTAAAATATCGGGAGGCAATAATGAGCGCTGCCAAACTCACGATAAAGATACTGCTCCAGATAAATAATTCCACTTACTCTCCTTCCATGACCTGGGAGACACGTGTTCTATACCTTTGAATGAGGATTTGAAAATCATTGAAAAAACAATGTACTACTACCACAGATTTTTTAAAAAGAGAAAAAATTTGTTTTCCTGAGAAGCCAAACGAAAGGAATGAAGGTCTTTCTTCCCTGGATTGAAACCTCCTCTTCTCGGTTCATGCCTCAGAATTCATTGATCAAACGGAAATGCAATTTTCCTTCCTGAAATGGGGCGCCTCGCTCTAACCCAAAATCCACCTGAACTACTCCCAGAGGTCCGGAAAAACGTAGGCCCAATCCATAACTTAACAACCATTTTTCAAGTTTTTCGGGAAATGAACGAGTAAAATAGGCGTTATCCACAAAGAGAAAAAAGCGAGCTATAGGACCGAGGAGGAATCGATATTCACTATTGGCCCAGAAGACTTTTTCCCCGAAGAATTGTGATTCTCGATATCCTCTCACAGAAGTCGCGCCACCAAACCAGATCTGATCACTCTGCTGAATTTCCGGAATGTTCTTATCAACCATTTCCAGATGAAGATGATTCGTTAAGACTTGATTTTTATAAGTAGGCAAATACACGGTCAGGTTGCTCCGCAATCGTCGCAACGACACGCTTCCTGGCAGGGAGTCTTCTTTGAGTAAATACAGTGGGCCTTTATTTTTTTGGGAGCCAATGCTAAACCCGATTTCAAAATGAACCCCGTGACGGGGATTACGAGGATTATCTCGTCGGTCCCAGCGGATGCCGGTTTCGGTGAAAAATTCAGTAGTTAACGGTAAACGCAACTGTCGACTGGCCAGAGAATCCGGGGTAACGCTCCGACGATTAAAAACGACGAAGGCACTCAACGCTTCCGTCAAGGGCAATTCCATATCCAGATGATACCTCCATTCGATATACGTGGTATCCCGAACCAGTCGATTCAGCCCGAAACTGGTGTGAAACGGCAAACCCAGCACAAAAGGTTCCCGATAGTTGAGCCGGAATTCATCTGAAAATTGATCTTGCTTTTGCCAGAACACCTGAAATTTTCGACCACCACCAAACAGGTTGCGGATGGAAATATTTATCAGACCGGTAAAATATCCCTTTTCGTTGGTCGCAGTGGCAGGGGGAGGAATATATCCGATGATTCCATCCAGCGATGTAGATGGAGGTTCTTTAAACTGTAATGCCAGAAAATAGCGACCCTTTTTATCTTTTGCCAATAAGGGCTTTTGTACTTTTTCAATAAATTCCTGACGTTGTAGAATCTGGAGATACCTTTCGACCTGTTCCTGGCGGTAGGTTTGACCAGGTTGAAATCGCAGAACCCGTTGTAAATAGGCCTGTAAATGTTGGGATCGCCGTGGAAATTGAAGATAGGCGATATTTACTGAATCTCCAGGGACTAACTCCAATGAGAGGTGCAGGGAGTACCCCCCTTTATCCCCTTCGGTGAGATGGAAAGATTCTGTATTGAGTCGAGTCAGGGGATAGCCGTGATTTTCCATAACTCTGATGACAGCCTCAGACAATGCCTGGCTTACCTCAGAAGTATATGGTTTGTCATAAAAGGTTTTGATACGTTCCTGAAGTTCCTTTTGCAGGGCTGATGGCATTGAATCAATATTTGCAAGTTGCACATCCCTGAGAATTAATGGACGTTGAGGAGTTATCCAGTACTCGAGTGCAACTTTTCTCTCAGCTAAATCTAAGTGAACGGAATGGGAATCTACCTGAACAAAATAATAGCCCCGTTCATGGTACTGAGCGATTAATTCCTGCAGGAGTTCTTGCTGAAGTTCTTTCGTAAACACCCG
>RFIL01000493.1 GCA_003695285.1 Calditrichota bacterium | reverse complement strand
AGCATCGACTACGGCCAGTCCACCCAATTCGAGAGCCATCAAATCCTGTTTAAAGCCAACATTCCCGCGTTTGAGAATGTGGCGAACATCTCCGAACTCTCGCCCACCGGCGCGTACGTGGTGGCGCTCCCCATGAAAATCAAGGGCGGAAGCGGCGGCCCGCTGCGCATCGTGGCCTGGATGCCGGGGGAGTGAAATCGCTAATAAACACTCTTGACTTCTTTTAACCTATTAGCTGCCAAAGGAATTGGGGACATAAAATCCTCATGTAGCTCAATACCTTTTTGTTTTCTGCTTATTAGCATAGAGGAAGTTGCTTATGGAAGAGCACATAATAGCTATTGGTCATGTCCGGGTTATTCTCATTCTAAATATGAAGCGATTCATCGAGCCTGGTGATGTTCCAGAATTTGAGTCAGCCCGCAATACACCAGCATTTACCCAAAATTTAAGAAACGAGTGGAAAAGAAGAATATTATCGAATGGCAAATTCACACTTGCAGAGACTGGAGAAATAGATCTTGATACCGAGGTTTCTACTCCTACCGAAAAAACCGGTTTTCTTACCGGGGTATTTCGTCAACCTCTATTCGAGGATCACTTTACTCCTACCTACCGATTAAAAAAAGAAGCCTTTTCATATGATAAAGTTCTTGAAGAAAACTTTCAGTTCAAAAAACTATTCCGAGAAGTATGGAGCAATTGGAATATTTTTGTAAGACCTACCTCTTCAGGTTTCTTTGTATTAACACTCACACGTGAATATAAAAAACCAAAGCCATTACTAAGGATAGCACGGGATGTACTGAAATTACAAATGTCTTTCGATATCAGTGGAGCGCTTTTATGGTTGGAAAAGCTTAAACAAAACCTGGCCGATGATCAAATATCCCTTGATGAAAAAGAAAAATCTATACGAAATTTTTTGGAATGGATTGGACATGAGAGGGAAATTGAACTGGATTATGTGCCGGTTCAGTGGCATATGGCGATGATAGTTTGCAAAGCCTTGATCGAGGATGTGATCGGTCCTGGTAAAAAATTTTTCGTAGATTTAGGAAATAAAAATGGATTTAATCTTCAAATTCCTGAACCTAAAGCCTCTCCCCCTTTACACGACTCGTATGTCATTTATTATATCGAACAACTCTTAGCCGCCCCGGAGTTGTTGCGCCTGAGAAATAACCCTCAATCAGGGGAAACCTTTGAGGTATCTTTAGAACCAAAAGGCTCTTCCCATCAACCGGTTAATCCTCGAGATATACCCAACTTCCCCAGAATTGCTCAACAAATAGGTTGTCTTGTTGAAGGATCCGTTTTAAGAAAACCCCGGGGGACTGTTCCTCCAGGAGAACTATCCCACCGGTACCCGTTTTATAAAACCTCCTATCTGGAGCGGATGTTCAAAAATGATATTTCTTCCTGGGAAGATGAAGTGTGTCTTCTCACTCCTCGGGTTGCCGTGTTAATCCCTTCCTGGAAAGCGCGTAATGCCGAGTTGTACGTTTCTACTCTGCCGGCAACCACCAGCCAAGCAACTTATCGATCCTATTGGCGTGCAATCGAGCGTATGATTGAATTTGTTCTGGAAGTTCGAGTACTGGCGCAAATGATCGAAAGATCCAGTACAAATGTCCTACAAAAGTTTATGCGAGAGCTAAATCAAATTCGGGAGAAAACTGTCAGAAGAAAACCCTGGCTCGAGAAATCCAGAATTTTCGAGCTGATGAAGCAGGCCACGAATTTAAGTCGATTAGTTAGTATTTGTCAGGGCCTTAACACAATTCATACGTGGTGCAGAGCAGAATATGCACTCACGAAAGCAATTCATTTGAGCAAACAGTTGGGTATAGATCGTTTGCTAAACTACACTCAAAAAAATGTGGACAATATTACGGATTTGCTCAACCATCTTGACGAACTTTATATGGCAACCATATCCGAGAGAACTAACCACCATTTTTTCTACATTATGTTGGCCCTAACTGCATTTTCATTCATTTTCCTTGTCTATTCCCTCCCCTCATTTTGGGCTGATTTCAAACAAATCGGATATCTTGCATTCCCCTCCTGGCTTCAAAAAGTAATTCCATTTATTCCGCAGATAGGGAATTTCATTGCTACTATGGTACCGGTTCTTTCTTTTATTATGATCTTTTGGGCAATTTTGCGATTGGTTCGTTTCAAATAAATTCAAAAAACGGATGTGTTCAGTAAAACTGATGTTGGTTTTTAATTTAGGGGCAACGTAATGCTTTTGTAATCTTGGTAATCCTTGACAGGAAAGGTACTTCGGGGACCACAGTAGGTTAGAATTTCCCGGCTATTTTATAGATTAGTCTATCGAGATGCCGTGCAGAGGTATTACCTCTCCGATATTAGCTCATAAACTTTTAATGATGATCGCCATCGAAAGGCAAGGCATCTCTATCATTGATCATCCACGTATTGCAGGCCCTGCTCTTCACACCATTTGATGGCATATTCCCGCAGCGCCTGCTGGCAGAACTGATACCACCGATCATCCAGCCCGTAGCGATAGAGATTTTCCTTAAACCGGCGAAAAGCTCCCTTACCGTCCTTGATGGCGCTGTACATCAGGTAGCTTAGCTCGTCGTTGGGAAGGGTGAGGCAAAACTCCTCCATCAGCCGGTACTCATCCATCTCGAAGCTTTTGGGAAGCAAAATGTAGTCGTCCGAGGAGACTTCCTCACGGCACTTTTCCTCGATTTCTTCCCGCAGCTCTTCCAGACTCTCAGCATCTTCCTCCGGGGCAGTTTCCAGCGGCTCGGTTTCCAGGGTCACAATCTCGCCGGTTCGGGTGTTGAGATACACCTCCGCCTCATCGAATACAAATTCGAGGGCTTCAATCAAAACGCTGATCTTGATGGGCGCACGCATGACGAAACTCCTCGATGCAGTTCGTTTATAAAAATTTAACAAACATTTCCGCCCAAGTCTATCAAGAAATCCTGAGAATTTCGGAAAGCTCCCCGGCTCTTTATCCAATGAATCGTAGCTATCCAGGTTCACCGCCAGGAAACAAAGGCGGGATTGCGCAGTTACCCAAAACCTCAAAATCTTTTTCTTAAACAAGAGTTACAACGAATCACGAAATCGAACCTAACCAGGCATCACGAGGAATTGGTTATGCCGGCATCTCCGTCATCCTGTGCCGCATTGTTAAAAAAGGCTGCTCAACTGATCGACTTCATGGGAGAACAGTTTTCCTCATCCGGGGCAGCCAACGAAAAACCGGGAAAATCGGCGCTCTGGAAGGTAAAGCGGCACAAGTATCTGTTAATGCAGCGGATTCACCACCTGGCACAATCGGCCTGCACTCAGTACGCCACCGAACGGTATCTTTCCGGGCTGTACCTGACCCGGGGAGTTCTGGAAACCGTGGCCCGGTTGCATCAACTGCATAAACTGACCGCCCAAAAAATGGGAAATCCCCCTCCCCCGGCGGAAAAAGATCGGGCGCTCCTTTTCCCTTCCGGGACTAAGGCGGCCTCTCCCGCCCTTCGGAACGCCGGAAAGCGGGCCGCTTCACCGCTGGCAAAGTTGATGATGGAATTGGAGGGATGGTTGAAAGGATTTTACTGGCATTACGAAGCGGTAGAAGAGCTGCTCAGTGCAGGGGGCAAAGGCTCTCTGGAAAATTACTCGGCAAGCTTTTCCTCCTCCGGCTCTTCCAACGGAAACGGCAAAGCCTCCGAATTCTACCCGGCGCTTGTGGGCATTACCACGCTGATCAACTCCCTGACCCTCAGCCTGTGCATTTCCGATGAAATTGAACGGTTGCTGCACAGGGCCTCCCGGCCGGGGAAAATCGCTGCTCCCGCCTGATCCTGTTATCTT
>RFIL01000492.1 GCA_003695285.1 Calditrichota bacterium | reverse complement strand
TCAAGGGCTCGTTGAACCACTTGATCCCGATCTTTGATAAGCTGAGGAAGGTGTAGATGAGCATGTGTATCAACCAACTTCATAATTCATTAGTACGGAATCTATCTCATCAAGTCAATAAAGAAATAAAAGTATCACCCTGATATATAGGACATTTCAGGGGTTATCGGGAAAAGACCATTCCAATAGAATAGGTGGTGCCGGATACTACATTTTTTCCTGATATTAAATGGAAGATTTCTACGCTGACGGCATATCGGGGATGTAGTTTAAATAAAACTTCACTGTTCAATTTTGTATAATCCTGATCCCCAAACAGGCGTATAGGTACCTCTCCTCCACCTCCGGGTAATGGAGTAATGATCGTTGCTCCATAAATATCAGGTGGTGGGGTAGAATTTTTAACGCCAGAAAGTTCCAGCTTTAGATTGAAACTTTTCGAAGTCATCCCGACTTCTACATCATAGAGATACTGGTCATGGAGTTCTCCAGTGCGGATAAGATATCCCACCCCACCAGTCAAATAGATTGGTAACGGATAAAAGCCTTTACCCAGAAGAAGCCAGCTTCCGTAATCAACATCCCCGGTGCCCAGCGCCGGAGCTTCATTTTTCATCGAGGTATCATAGCCGAGTGGTATTTTTATGATGGGTTGAAGCGAGGTCACCACAGGAAGTCTCAGGAAATTTACCCGGAATTGTAATTCCAGATCAGCAAATCCCACCTCTGTATTGGAGATTTCTTCATTATCCCGATAAGCAACACCGGTGACCGTGCGAGTGTCAGTAGCGATTTTAAAAGGAAGGCTCATAATACCGGTGATCTTTTGAGAGATCCCATACTCTAAATAAGCAGCAAATTTCACCTCCCGATAGGATGGATTTCGATAAATTTCCAAATCCTGAAAAAGAATTTTTTTATGTCCCTTAAAGTCAAATTCTTGAGAGCTTTCAAAGTAAGATGTCGTGAGTTTCAAATAGTATCCCCCTCTTTTCTGGACCCATGCTCCCCCCTCTGCAGTAGAAGAAAAAAAAGAAAGGGAAAGGAACGTACCGAGCCATAAATAAACCCGAAGTCTACTCACTATCCCAATGTTAAAACTCATGATAACCTCTCATAAATTGTTATTTCATACACAACGATTATTTTATAAATTAAAATTGTTTAAATCATATTGTTTGCCCGATTCGCTCTTTTTACTTATGTTTTATTTCCAGGTATTAACATCTTCTCTGACAATCATGACGACTTCTCTCCTGGAAAGATAATGCCGAGATATCGAATAAGTAACTCTGAATTAATATGTTAACTCATTGTGATAATTTCGTGATAGAAAGAATGTGTCCATCAAAGAAAGGAGCGAAAGATGGATTATAAGAAAATTTTGATTGTCGAGGATGATCCCGAGATAGCGGAATTATTGGAAATTAACCTTAGTGATGTCGGATATCGTGTGGAGAAAGCACGGGATGGGATTGAAGGATTAAATAAAGCTCTTACCAATGAGTATGATTTGATTATCCTCGATTTAATGTTACCTAAACTGGATGGTTATGATGTATGTAAACGCATCAGAGAAGAGAAACGCACAACCCCCATCTTAATGTTGACCTCCAAATCGGAAGAATTTGATAAGGTACTGGGGTTGGAGCTGGGAGCAGATGACTATATCACCAAACCTTTTAGCATTCGGGAATTAATAGCCCGGGTAAAAGCCCTCATTCGACGGGTGGATGCTGTTAAACAAGAAGCCTCTAATGAATCCCAGGAATCTGAAATAAAAATCGGAGAACTGGTGATTAATCTGGAAAAGAGAAAAGTGACTCTTGGTGGGGAGGTGGTTGAGTTGACGGCCAAAGAGTTTGACCTCCTCGCTTTGTTTGCCTCACATCCCGGGCGGGCCTATAGCCGTCAGGAATTACTGGACATTGTGTGGGGGTATCAATTTGACGGGTATGATCATACCGTAAATTCTCACATTAATCGTTTGCGGAGTAAGATTGAAAAGGACCCGGCAAACCCCACTTATATCAAAACTGTATGGGGTGTTGGATATCGATTTGTGGAACCGGAAGAAATTGGTGAATAAACTCAGAGAAGGGGTAATGGATAAAATAACTCCTCAGTAGGTAACGGGATAAAAAAAATCACCAACCCACAGTAATAAATCCCTTATTCGGTGAGTTGGTGATTCAGTTTTTGGAGGAGAATATCTACAGACTATAAATGGGACCTGTATTTCTTGATTTTCACCTTTACTTTAATTTTTAATTTCATAATTAAATGTTCCTTTTCAGTTTCAGTCTCTGATTCTTTTTTTAATTGTAACATAGCTAATTCCCCCTGTGATAATTGTTTTTCGAATCACAATTCTACAAATAATATGCCATTTAAGATACAAATATTGAATTTTTACAATTGATTAAAAACCAATAGATTAGAATTGTTTCCATATTTGAGAAATTGATATCGGTCAATTATTTTCGAAATAAATGTGAAAAAATAGCAACATTGTTTATCAAATAGAAAAAATATAAACCTCCAATTTATTCATCGAATTCAATAGCGAGGGCACGTGTTGAAAAACAGGACATTTGAGGTGTTCATCGGACCGGCGGGAGATTATTACTTTTTTAAACAGGAAATTTATCAACACCTCAAAAATCGCTCTGGATTGGAGTATGATTTTATCTATTTCCTCCCGGTTAAAAGAGCCGTACGCTATTTTAAAGAGCAGTTAGTGGATGAATTCTCTCAACAAGCTACTCCGGAACCTCCCATTTATACATTTTATGATTTTATCCTGGAATTATATCAACATTTACCGGGTGCTAAAAAAATTGTGTCCTCCACCATGAGGCTGTTTCTGGTGGAGGAATTACTAAAGAAGAATGCTCATCGGCTTAAATTTTTTACCAGCACCAGTGCTAATAGAAAGGGATTGGTGCGAAAGGTAGACAGCCTGCTTACTGAATTTCGAGAATATGGATATCATCCCGATGAATTAAAACAAGCACTGGAGGGAGAAGATGACCGACGAATATCTGATTTTGCTTTTTTATTGGAGGCCTATGAATCTTTGCTTGGAGATCAAATAATCGATGAAGCGGGGGCTATTCAAAGCGTCGTTACCCGAATTAACGATGCTTTCTGGGAAGAACATTTCAGTTCCGTGACGACGATTTACCTCAATGGTTACGGACTGTTCACCCGACCCATGTTTCGATTTTTCGAACGAGTACGACATCTGTGCCATCTGAAAATTAAACTGGATTACGTTCCGGAGAACCCCCAGTTGTTTGAACATGTTCAGCCCGCCTTAGAGGAATTAAAAAAATTACAACCGGTAATTGTGCAAAAAGAAAAGGGTGGAGTGTTAGAACTTTCATTATTTAACACCAACCGGGGGGGGATTGCCAGAGAGAAACCCAAGTTAGAAGCTCTCATTCAGGCCACTCAAAACCGAGCACAGGAGATTGCTTTTATTGCGAATTATATCAAACGAATACACCACTTTTATCAAATCCCCCTTCATAAAATCGGGATAACGTTCCCTACTCTGGAAGAATATGCTCCACTCATTCATGAGGTTTTTCCCAGGTACGGAATTCCCTATAACCTATCCACCGGTTTTCAATTAAGCCAATCTCCTTTAATTCGAAGTTTCTTGCTGATTTTGGAAGTCCCTTCATTGGGCTATGAGGTAAAGAAAGTAGAACAATTAATCGCTTCCCCATTTTTCCGATTGTCAGATGGAGAGGGGCATATAGATATCACTTTCCTTGCCCGTGAACTACGGCTTACTTACTTCCATGGCAACTGGCAAGAGGATGTACAGAAAAGAATTGACTATTTAAAAGACCAGCAAAAGCATTTATATACGGATGAAGAACTTGAAAAAGAACAAATTGAAGAGCAGATTGAATTATTAGAAAATACAACAGCGGTGTTGTCAGATATCTTATCCACACTTCACAGGCTCCAGAAAAAACAACCGGTGCATGAATTCCGAAAATGTTATCTGGAAGTGTTACAGAAATTTGGGTTTCTGGATTGGTATAAATATGAAAATCAATACACCACCCCCGCGGAGAAGGAGCAGGAATATCGGGCATTTAATCGCTTCATAAAGTTACTCGATCAGTTTAGCTGGATTGTCTCCAACCTTCATCAGGATGAACCGTTAGATTTAAAAGAATTTTACCAATATCTGGTCTTGCTGGTCTCCCAGGCAACCTATAATGTGCGTGAATGGCCCAGGCATGGGGTTCAAATTATGCCCCGATTGGAGATTCTGGCAGTGGAGCCAGAGGTGCTATTCTTTGGAGGATTACAGGAGGGCGCCTTCCCCCGACCCTATACCCGGGATATATTCTTCCATGACGATGAGAGGGAAGAGATGGGGTTGGTAGCCACGGAAGACTTACTGGCCCAGGACCGATTTATCTTTTATCAATTACTGACTTCCTCGGCAAATAAAACCATTTTTACTTATCACTGTTTTGAAAAAGAAGCAACGAGGGTGCCTTCAAACTTTCTGCGGGTGCTGGCAGAAGAATTTCAACTGCGCTGGAGAAATGTCTTTCCTTCCGAGAGATTTCTGGAAAATAGCTCTCAACTCCTCCAGCAGGTGGCTGAGCGAATCACCGACCAGGAACTGCCCATCCCTTATCATAGATTTAATCTCTGGCTACAGCTTCAGAAAATGTTCCCCGGGGAGAGGCTCCTGATGTGGGTCCAAAAGTTGAACCATCTCCTGGAAATTCAACAAAAAGATGGATTTGGGGTGTATGAGGGGAATTTGATTACGGAACGAGAGATCGTTGAAATTTTAACCAATCGTTTCCAGCATCGTGCCTTTTCCATAACCCGTTTGGAGACCTATGCTGCATGCCCGATTAAATTTTACTTTAAATATCTACTGGGATTAGAAGAAAAAGAAGAGATTCAAGCAGGGTTAACTGCTCTGGAGCGAGGGCAGTTAGTGCATCGAACCCTCTTCCGATTTTATCGCACCTTAAGAGATAAAAAAATGGAACGAGAGCCCTGGAAACATGAAGATCTCTTGTTTCAGATTGCTCATGAAGAATTTGAACGACTCCCGTTTCAGGGGATATTTTTTGAGTTGGAAAAGGAGCGATATTTTGGCACTGCTCATTCCGTGGGGCTCTGGAAAAAGTTTTTATGGGAGGAAGAACAATATATTACCCAAACGCAGTTTTATCCGGCTTACTTTGAGTTAGCTTTTGGACGAGCCGGGGTGAAAAAAGAACAGGATCCCGCCTCCCGACAAAAACCCATCGTATTGGAAGAGGATGGTCGAAAGGTGAGAATTATCGGTAAGATAGACCGGATCGACGTCAATGAGATGGGTCAGGCAATCCTTCTGGATTATAAAACGGGTTCCTATTTTTCCAGAGTTCAGGAGATTTGTGAAGGAACTTCGCTTCAGTTGCCCATATATGCCGCAGTGCTCCAGGATTTATTACCTGAGCAAACCCTTCAACCGGTCCTGGCTGCTATTTATCAATTAAAGGATATCGAAAATTGTACTAGAATTGCAATCCTGTATGATAAAGAATCACAGCTATCCCTTAATAGCGCTAACTCTTCGGCGAGTCTCCCTAACAATCGGGTCGTTGATGAGAATGGGGAGCCTTTAACGTTCCAGGATATCTTGGAACGGAGCAAACATTTTATTTTTCAATACGTGGAAAGTATCCAACACGGTATTTTTCGACATACCAGATTTCCGGAAAAGACGTTTTGTGGGGAGTATTGTGAATTTCGAAGAATGTGTCGGAAAGATGTTGCCAAGATAAAGCGGTTGGAAAACCAGGCAGGTTAAAAAATCTTATTCAATCCATTGCACTTCAATTTTTCCGATACCCGATTCAATGTGAAGGTCTAATTGTGGTTTGGAGCTATTCCAGAGCTCATTATAGTAGGTGTCGTCTTCTTTATAGACTTTATCAATATCAAAGCTGCTCAGAAAGGTTTTATCCACCTCTAAGCGTACCCCAATGTTCCTGGGGAGAAAGAGGGTTAATTTTCCCATTCCCAACTCAATTTTACCAGTTGCATCGTGCTGATATTCACCATCGAAATCCAGAACATATTTACCCACTCCGCCTTCGAAACTGAAATACCGAAAATTAGAGTTGCCAATATTCAGGATTTGCAATTTTCCCACTCCGTTTTCCACCCGGAATTCTTCCAGGGGTTGAGGATTGGGTTCGCTAAATTCGATGATATTGGAACTGACTGCAGTGGTTAAATCCAGGTTGTTTAAGCGAAAACCTCCCAGATCCATTTCGCCCTTGGTAACTCCCAGGTCCATCTTTAAATCGAGGGGAACATCCGGTGAAAGATTGATGTAGCATTCATTCTCATAAACTTCGTCCATATCAATTTCATAATCCTCATCGTGATGAACATCCTTCACTTTGCTTACTTTACCGGCCACGCGAATGGTAAGTTGACCCTCATTCCCCACCACTTCATAATTCACTGTAGGGGGTCTTCTGGTGAAGATGAATTCACCATTAAAAATTTCGGGTTCCACAGCTTTGTCAATGTAAACAATCCCATTGTTGATTTTGACTTTCGCATTAATTCGTGTTTCATAGCTTCGTTTAACCACCTTTTTCAAACGACTTTGCTCACCCCCGCGAGGTCCGGCCATCAGGGGAAGGGTGCTAATAGCAAGGGAAAGAGCCATGTATAATAATAGTTTCATAATATTAGATGATATCTTTGATTCTTTTATTTAACATCTCCCGAGCCCGAAAAATACGCGCTTTGACGGTACCCAATGGCAATTCCAACAACTCAGCGATTTCTTCGTAGGATTTCTCTTCCTTATGACGGAGAATAATTACCTGCCGGTAGCGGGGTGGCAATGAGTCAATAGCGTCATCAATCATTTGTTTTCGTTCTGC
>RFIL01000491.1 GCA_003695285.1 Calditrichota bacterium | reverse complement strand
CGAGTATTGCAACGAAGGAACCGCAAGCTGGTGAATTTTGAATTTTGATTAAATAACTATGCCATTTTCTCATTAAAAGGCTGTCTTAAAGGTAGAAAGGGATGTGATGGTATGCTTTCGTTGTTTATGAGATTAAATCCAGCTCTCGTCCCAACCGCCTAGCGCTGGCATGTTGCGCTCCCCCCCTCACCACTCACCACTCACCATTCCTCTTTCTCAATTCCCCATTCTCCATTAACCATTCTCCATTCACAATTCACAATTCTCCATTCTCCATTTCTCTCCCTGTAATCCAAATTATTTTTTATCTAAAAAATCATTTTGATATTACTGACAAAACGATTACTTATTGTATCCTGTTTCTTCTCTTGAAATTGACAGAACAGAAGGAACAACTTAATTTCTAATTCGGATTTGGATTTACAGGGCAATGGACAGCAATTCGATTTATGATGTTATCATTATCGGGAGTGGATTTGGCGGCGCGATGAGTGCCTGGGCTTTAGTGCAGGCTGGTTTCCGGGTGCTCATGGTGGAACGCGGAGATTGGGTGCCCCGTGGCGAACATAATTGGGGACCGCGTGGATCGGTTTACTTTACCCCATACTACTCAACCGAAAGCATTATCAAAGTAAAAAACGACAAAAAGGGGATTAAAGTTGGCATGTATTATAATGTGGGAGGTCCCTCTGTTTTTTACGGAGCCGTTTCTTTACGTTTCCGGGAAGCAGACTTTACCCCACCTGAGGAGATTATCACCTCCTCGGGTGCCTGCTGGCCCATTTCGTATGAAGACCTGGAACCTTACTACACCCAGGCTGAAAACTTGTTAAACATTGCGGGTGAAACGGGTAACGACCCAACCGAACCCTATCGGAGTACCCCCTACCCTCAGAAACTTGGCTCTCTTTCCCGTACTTCTCAACTTATCGGGGAAACCGCCACCAAAATGGGATTACACCCCTTTCGTCTCCCTTTAGCAATTAATTACCAGAATCAGGAGCAGACCCGCTGTGTTGAATGCACTACCTGCGACACCTTTGCCTGTGCCATCGGTTCCAAAAATGATCTGGCAACCCGGATCATTCCTCGCCTGATGCAAAAGGGTATGACCCTGAAAGACAACACCGTGGCCGTTCGGTTGATTCAAACGGATAAACAAATTACAGCAGTGGAATGCATCGATAAAAAGAAGAATAAAAGAGTGACGTTTCGGGCGAAGTTGTTCATTTTATCTGCCGGAGCGCTGGCTTCTCCCCACCTGATATTATCCTCCGGTTTAGAGGGGGCGAATCCCGCCGGAAATTTGATCGGGCGCTATTTGATGCGACATTGCAGCGCCATTGTGTATGGTTTCTTTCCCGATGCGCCGGCAAAAGAAAACCGATTCCACAAACAACTGGGGATACATGATTTTTACTTCGGACTTCCCCTGATAAACAGTTCCTTGAAAAAACTGGGGAGCATTCAACAGGTTCAAACACCACCTGTCAATCTGGTGAAAGAAATGTTGCCGCCCGGCATTGGCAGCCTGGTAAGTAAAACGGTAAAATTTCTGACCGGACTGTTGGTGCAGGCAGAAGACCAACCCCGTTATGATAACGCAATTTCGGTAGATTTCTCCCAAAAGGATCCCTATGGATTCCCGGCCATGATCATTTCCCATCAATATTCCAAACGGGACCTCACAGCCCGTAATCTTTTGATAAAAGAAGCAAAAAAAATCCTGCGCAAAGCAGGCGCCCTGTTTTGTTATGTCCATCATATCAACACCTTTTCCCATGCCGTGGGAACAATTCGGATGGGAACCGATCCCCATTCATCCGTTCTGGATGAACATTGTCAATTTCGGGGGATCCACAATTTGTTCATCATCGACGGCAGTTTTATGCCAACCTCAGCAGCCGTGAACCCCAGCTTAACCATTGCTGCGAATGCTCTGAGAGTCGGTGAATATATCACTAAACAGTTCAAAGGGTAATCAAATGGAATCAATTGCTACCAGACCATTAAACATGGCTTTCCTGGGTTGTGGTTTCGCTACCCGAATGCATAGCAAGACGCTATCGCGTTTACGCAACCAGACCCGATTATATTATGCCAGTCGGGATGCTCAGAAAGCCCGCCAATTTAATCAAAAATATCAAGGCGCTGGTTGGTTTGACTCCTATGAATCCGCCTTAGCTTCCTCCGATATCGAAATCATCTTTATTGCAACGCCCCCACATCAGCATCTGGAGCTAACTATAGAAGCCCTCCGGGCAGGGAAACATGTGATAGTGGAAAAACCTCCTTTTTTCCACTCCTCCGATTTTGATCAGGTAATGGAAATAGCCGGTGAGTGTGGTAAAAATGTATTTGTAGCGGAAAACTACTTTTATAAACCACTGGCGTTTAAACTGAGAGCGCTTCTTAAAGAGGGTGTCATCGGTGAACCGCTATTTTTTCATTTCAATGCCTTAAAATTTCAGCGAACGGGAGACTGGAGAGATGACCCCCATTTAGCCGGAGGAGGCGCCTTATTTGAAGGGGGCATCCACTGGATTAATTTTGTGGCTAATCTGGGATTCCCCATCGAGACCTTTCAAGGATACATTCCCGGAGAAGGACTTTTACCGGAAAAAAGCATTCTCATTGCCATGAAAGCATCTAAAGGGCCGGTTGGTTCCTTGTATTATTCCTGGGAGGTACCCTCTATTTTTAAGGGACTTCGTTTATCTAAAATTTATGGACGGGAAGGAACGATTACCTTCGAAAGCAACGGAGTTATTTTAATCGTGCGTGGGAAACAAAAAAAAGTTATCTTCCCCGGCTTTAAAGATATTTCCGGTTATAAAGGGATGTTTATCGACTTTTTCAATGCTATACGCAGTGGAAAAGAACCCCGCTTTACACTGGAGATGGCAAAAAGAGATTTGCAAATAATTGAACAAATTTATACGACGTTACCGAAGACCTAAACAAAAGGAGCAGTTAACCAATGAACTATCTTATTGCAGGGCTGATTGGGCTATTGGCCGGATTACATACTTCCACCTGGGGAATGTACAAAGATGCCCCTTATGAAGGATTTACCTGGAAGAAATATTTTCGAAGCACCCTACTCAGCACTTTGATTGCCCTGGTTGTAGAGGCGGTGGTCAAAATGGATTTGAGTCAGGCTCCCAACATGGTGGTGCTCTACGGTTTTACCTATGTCATTGAGCGAGCCATGCTGGAATTCTATAAAACATTTCTCCGGGAGGAAGATCAATCTAAATATTTCATTCCCATGCAATTTAGTGTCAAGGGTGAGGTAGTAGAAAATCGTGCTATTCGACTGGGTGTAGGGTTCCTTTATTTTGTGGGAGTTTGTCTGGTGGTATACGGAATCTATGCCCTTCAAAAGGCCAATCTGGGAACTACCGGATTAATCATTGTGCTGGCAATCGGCAGTATTGGTGGGTGGATATCAGCGCTTGGTGGAGCCTGGAAGGACGCTCCCAAAGAAGGATTTGAGATTTTGAAATTCTTCCGTAGCCCGGTAATGGCTCTCCTGTATGCGTTGATGTTAGCCCATTTCACCACAAATTATTTATTTATTTCCATGGGTGGATTGGGATATACCATTGGCACGATTGAGACCTATAAAACATTCTTTTTCCCCAGCAAACCACGGGGTAAATTTGCCGGCAAAGAGATCAAGTTTCCGGAAATGCTGGAGAAAAGGCAGCGGTTTATCCCCCTGTATGCGGGAATATGGTTGATAGTCATTGTTACCATTATCATTGCCTTTTTGTCTCCCCGACAGGGTTTAATTTAGAGGGAATGGCAAAAATAAAACAATGCATCACTTCAGGAGAAGGGCTTTTATAAAAGGAACCTCTTACTGAAGTTTCAACGAGTTCCACTTTTAACCATGGAAGGCTAATGAGATGGCTTATTTGTTACTGCTTTTAATGATTATCCCCTCCTATTTGTTTTCTCAAACCCTGGTTTCTCCCTATCTTTCGAACCCGGAAAATATTCTCGGGTACGTGGATAGTGCGGCTACTTTTTGGATAAACGCCCATGACCCCACTTATGGTGGTTTTTATACCGATGTGGATCGAATGGGTAATCACCTGGGTACCAATAAAGCCCTTCTGTCCCAGACACGCAATGCTTACGGATTTGTTCGCGCCTACATGTTGACCGGAAATGAACAATATTTACAGATGGCTGAGGATGCTTTAAACTTCATGTATAATCATGCCTGGGATAATACCTATGAAGGCTGGTTCAATCTGATGACGCGAGATGGAACACCGATTAATCCCAATGGCACCAAAACTGCCTTTGACCAGCACTATGCCCTTCTGGGTATTTCTGCGTACGTGGAAGCCACCGATGATTCCCT
>RFIL01000490.1 GCA_003695285.1 Calditrichota bacterium | reverse complement strand
GGGGGGTAACTTATTTTCTGCGACACAGGCAATGGTACAGGCATGACATCCAACGCATTTACGAAGATCAATGACCATACTCCATTTGCGTTGTTCCAGGGGTTTTTGGAGAGCCCGTTGCAGATCCCGCATCATGCGAATGATCGGGTCTTCATCAGGTTTGGGATCTGGCAGTTGAGGTAGATCCGGAATTTCTTGTGCCTTCAGAGAAAAGGATTCATCCATTATTGCAGGAAGGAGTAAGGAGGCAAAAATCCCGCTACCCAGTTTTTTCAAAAAATCCCTTCGTTGGGCAGAGGGATGTGCTGTTTCCTTTTCGGCAACAGCATGATTTTCTCTCGGTTTTATTTGCTTTTCCTTTTGCATTCTCTCACCTCTCGGTTTTTTTCCTGAAAAAACCGGAGCATCATCAACCGATGATGCTCCATCAATAACACCTCATTTAGAACTTGTAATAAAAAGTTAAACGCGGGATTAAATCGGTATCCGGTTTGACCCCGGCATCATTTTCTTCATAAAGAACGATTTCCGCGTTGGGCATCAGATGAACATTCTTGATGGGGGTAAAATCCAGCCCACCCACCAGGAAGGTGGCTTTAGCGGTCTCATCAAAGGGGATATAGGAAATAGAAGCACCCTTGGGATTGGCATCAAAGAGTCGATCCACACGGGCAAAGAGAGCCACTTTTTCACTGCTTCGAACGACTACAAAAACAGAGCCCAATTCCCGACTTACATTGTCCCCTCCAGCAACCTCATGGGTCTGACTGGCAAATTGAACCCCAATTCGTGCCTTTTTGGTTTTATAAGCAGCAAATCCCTGCAGAGTGTAAACATCCGCTTCACCGGGATGATCATCAAAATCTCCATACACTTCTACAACCACATTACTGGTGGGATGAAAGCCAAGCGCTAATAACACCTTCTTGCCTTTGTTGGTTTCCGATTTATTGCTATTGCCATTGGCCAGCATCAGGTGGTAACTCACCTTGCCTTCGGAGCCCAATTTCCCTTTTAAGGCAACCCCGAAATCCCGGGAGCTACCAAACTTTTGAAGATCCAACGGGGTTTTTTCTACAGAACGATAGCCCCATACTTTCTCCACCACTTCCCAGGTAGGTGTGGGGGAGATTCCCAGAATAATTTGATGGTTGCCTTTTTTGTACTTCAGGTAAGCATCTTTGATAAAGGGTACGGCTGTGGATTTGCTGGTAAAATCTCCGGGATGAGCCATTTCCAAACGCAATCGCATCGAAAAAGCATCACTCAATCCCTTATCATAAGTGAAATAAACCCGGCGCAACCAGAACCCATTCATATTTTCAATATCCGAGTTATGATTCTGGGCGACCCAATAATAATCACCAAACATGTAACCGCTAATTTTGCCCGGAGCAGGCTCATCAGCAACCAAAATCATGGTAAACGCAATAACCAAAACGAACATCCATTGAAACACTCTCATCGCTACATCTCCTACAGTTTGTGTTACTCTTTAGTTAACGGTTCATTTAATGATTTTAACTCACTACGGAATTCCTTTAAACCTCGTCCCAACCCTTTTGCTATTTCCGGCAGGCGTTTGGCGCCAAACAACAAAATAAAAACGACAAATACTATCATCAATTCTGTCGGGCTTAATCCAAACATACAATACTCCTTTCTTCAGTTATGATGATTCTTATAAAGACAATTAAAATGCCAAAAAGGAAAAGCAATAAACCGAGAGAGGAATTTACATCTTTTATGTTACAAATTTACAACAAGTTAATTACAGGTATATTTATTTTTTCTTAGGGAAAAGGATGTCAATTTAATAGGACAGGAATCCCATAAAAAAGCGGAAATCCGCTTCTATAAAGCGAATTTCCGCTGATCTGAACCATTAGTGGTGCATTTAAATCGGGGAACAACTTATGCCGGAATTAACCGAACTCGGGTATCATAAAAAGATGCCGAACCTCCGATCAAGTCCTGCAGTGTTACATTTTTCAAGGGAGTATCCAGTCGACAAACAGCATTAGCACATAATCCTTTTTGTCGGGTTTTATCTCCGGCTACCCGTTCCCCATCCAATAATATATCCGATGCACCGTAGCTCCAGTGTCCGAAATGCCAACTTATGGCCACTACCCCGGGTCGCAATCCCTGGATCAATTTAACTTTCCCCTGAACAGGGATTTTTCGACCATTCTTCAAATCCCACACTCCTTCGGTATTTGTGGCAGAGACCACCCGCACTTTCTGCCCATTATGGATTCCCATTTCTTTTGCCGTCCTGGGATTTAACAGGATGTAATTTTCTGGCAAAATAATAGAAAGCCAGTAATCTGTCGGTAAAGTGCGAGAATGTCCGCCCAGGATTTCCTTGAAGGTAATCAAGTGAAGTGGGAAATCGGTGTCAGTAATCACCTTTCCATCATAGGTTCGGGGTGGCTCTACTAAAGCAATTCCACTAAACCGCTGCCCGGTATAGGGATGTTTGGTTTCTGCCAATTCCTCCACATACAAATTAAATTGCCCTTGAAAGGGATAAGGGAGTTTATCGCCACTGGAAAGATATTTGCGGAAATCCTCATATCGCCCGCCCCGATTAAGCACATAAATGACATGTGGCCACCAGTTTCGTCCCTGAGGATCCACAACGGCCCTTTCCCAGCGTTGGGGATCAAATACGGCCGGACTGAGATGACTCCGGGCTTTAAAAAAGGTGTTTCGCTCCACATCATTGGCAGAAGGAACCGCATCACCCGGTTTATCTCCGGCTGCTATATTGGCAACCATTTTCAGATAAAAATCTTCGGGTTTTTCAAACGGAATACCCGGAGCAAAGCCATCCTTTCCATAACCGGGAAGCTCCATCTTTTCGGCGATAGCCAACATCACTGCTTCCATATTAATCGGCATCTCATGTCCGAAAACTGTGACCTTTTCCACCAGTGGTTCCACTGCCGGTTGTCG
>RFIL01000489.1 GCA_003695285.1 Calditrichota bacterium | reverse complement strand
TGGCGGACAGCTCTTTTTAAAAACCTACCAGGAAGATAATGCCGCTGTCATCTCCATCAAAGACACCGGTACCGGTATCCCCGAGCAAATAAAACAGAAGATATTTGACCCCTTCTTCACAACCAAGGGAGAACGGGGTACTGGATTGGGTTTAAGTCTGGTGTATAAAATTGTTACCGCCCATCATGGGATTATTGACGTGGAGAGTGAACCCGGAGAAGGAACCGAATTTATCATTCATCTCCCGTTGTCGGATGATACACCGGTTCAGAAAGAGAAAGAAGAAGCGCGAACTCCTCTTTCCGTAGAGGAGATCAAATTGTTGGTCGTCGATGATGAACCGGAGTTGCTGGAGACCATAGCGGAAGTGTTAAGTGTAAAATTTCAACATGTGGATATTGCATATAGCGGAAAAGAGGCACTGGAAAAAGCCCGGCAACAACAATATGACTTAGTCATAACGGATCTGGGAATGCCGGAGATATCGGGATGGGAAGTTGCCAGGGAAGTAAAAAAGTTACAGCCGGACACTAAGGTGATATTAGTGACCGGGTGGGGAATGCAGGCAGAGGAGGAACTCCATCAACATCATTATGTGGATAGTATCCTTGGGAAACCTTACGACTTACATAATTTATTGACCACCATTGAACAGCTTCATAGTACCACCGAAAATCCCTCTACCAATTAGTCACCGCTGGTATTGTTTTCCGCTTCACTATTATTGATAAATTGTTGCATGTCCTGAGCAGCATCAATCGATAGATGGGGAATCCCACTGTGAATATTATAAATCAGCTGACAATGACGACAGAGGAGATATTCGGTTGACCGTTCGGGGTCTTCATGATATTCCAGTTTCCCTCGACACTTGGGGCAGGCCAGATATTCTAATTTGGACGAGTCAAACACTCTTTACTCCTTTTATTTTTCCTTCCAGACTCCCATCTGGCTATATTTTTCAATTCGTTTTTCAACAAGCTCCTGAGGGGGGATTTTACATAACTGATTCAATTCTTTCAGGAGAGCTTTTTTAAGATTCTGTGCAGCGGCATCATAATCCCAATGGGCACCACCGGGAGGCTCCGGGATAATTTTATCAATGACCTTTAATTTTAGCAGATCCGGAGCTGTTAATTTCATTGCCTCTGCTGCAACAGGTGCTTTGGAATTATCCTTCCAGAGTATTGCGGCACATCCTTCCGGAGAAATCACCGAGTACCAACAATTTTCCAACATTAATACCACATCTCCCACTCCAATTCCCAAAGCTCCTCCGGAAGCTCCTTCTCCGATTATGGTTACAATGATGGGCACCGGGAGATGGGACATCTCAAACAGATTGCGGGCAATGGCTTCTGCCTGCCCCCGCTCCTCAGCACCAATTCCCGGGTAGGCTCCGGGGGTATCAATAAAGGTTAAAATGGGGAGGTTGAATTTCGCTCCTAACTTCATCACCCTCAGGGCTTTCCGATATCCCTCCGGGTTAGACATTCCAAAATTACGATGAAGGTTTTCCTTTACATCCCTTCCTTTTTGCTGACCAATAATGACCACCCGATGTTCTTCAATCTGCCCGATCCCGGTTACCATGGCCGGATCATCGGCAAAATAACGATCCCCATGCAACTCGATAAATTCACTGGTTATCCGTTCAATATAATCCAGAGTGTAAGGCCGGTCGGCATGGCGAGCCAATCGCACCCTGTCCCAGGGGGTGAGTTTGGAGTAAATTTCTTTGCGGAGAGAATCCACTTTCTTCTTCAAACGATTGATATCGTCGGACAGATCAACACCCGTTTCCCGGGCGTATTCTTCCATTTCTATAATTTTCTTCTGTAATTCCACGACCGGTTTCTCAAAATCGAGGATCTGGCGGAATGTTTTCTTAATCATCTTAACTCCGGTTTAGATAATGAAAATGATTTTCCAGGGGGAAGAGTCGGTTTTCCCAGGAATTCCTTCAATACTTGCCAAAGAGGCTCATGATTTTCAACTTCCATACCATATAGGCCGCTTCGATCATGATTTTACGTGACATCTTGGATTTCCCAACGGTTCTATCGGTAAACACGATGGGAATCTCTTTAATTCGAAAACCTCGCTTCCAGGCCTTAAAATTCATCTCGATTTGAAAGGAATATCCGTTTGAGCGCACTTCATCAAGAGGTATGGCTTCCAGCACTTCCCGACGAAAGCACTTAAAACCGCTGGTACAATCGGAAAGGGGTAGCCCGGTTATCAAACGTGTATATTTACTGGCAAAAACACTCAGCGCCAATCTGGCCAGTGGCCAGTTGATCACATTCACCCCGGATAGATAACGGGAACCAATCACTAAATCAGCTTCTTTTATGGCGGTTAAAAAATTCGGAATTTCAGCCGGATCATGAGAAAGATCAGCATCCATCTCCATGAAATACTGATAGTCTCGTTCCAGCCCATATTTAAATCCTTCTATATAAGCCGTTCCCAGCCCCAATTTTCCAGCTCGCTCTAATAAAAAGACATGGGGATTGGTTTTCATCAACTCTTTAACCAGCTCAGCAGTGCCATCCGGGGAATTATCATCAATGATTAAGACATCCAGCCCTGCTACCTTCTGATTAAAAACAGCATCCAGAACCTGTTGAATATTGTCCCGTTCATTGTAGGTCGGGATGATTAAAAGTGTTTTTTCCATGTTTTGTTATCATCGTTCTTTCAGTTGAGTTCGTAAATATTCTAATGCCTCGGGAATGGTTCGTGGTTGAAATCCCAATTCTTTCTTTGCCTTCTCTATTTTTAACCCTCCCTGCATGGGACGGGGTGCCTTTTGTCCCAACGCATCGGTTGTAATCGGTTGAATTAAATCCCTTGAAAAGCTGAAAATTTCGGCAATCTTTATTGCAAAGTCAAAACGATTTAAATATTCCTCTCCACCCATGTGAAAAACGCCATACCCGGATTTTTGCAACAACAATCGCACCCCCTCTGCCAGGTCTTCGGCAAGAATGGGATTATTATATTGGTCGGTCACTACCCTGATAGGTTTCCCGGAACTGAGATTTTTATAAACCCACAAAAAGAAATTGGTTTTAACGCCCACTCCGATGCCATATAAAACGTTGGTTCGAATAATCGCATAGGGAATACCAGCCATCCGAACCACGTTTTCTGAAGCCAGTTTGGCTTTCCCATAATATCCCAGGGGTTCCGGATAAGCTTCCTCCGGGTAAGGGCCATCGGTACCTTTGAAGATATAATCCGTGGAAAAATGGACCAATTGAGCCATATTCTTCCGGGCACAAAGAGCTAGATTTTCCACCCCTTTTACATTGACTTTCCAGCAGAGTTCTTTTTGCTCCTCACAGGCATCCACATGAGTAAAGGCAGCGGCATTTAATATCACATCCGGTTTGAACTCCATTGTGAGTTCTTTGCACCGTGACATATCAGTAATATCCAGCGGTAGATATTGTATTCCTTCCACTGATATCACGGGTTCCGGTTGTCTGGCAGTGGCTAAAACCTGATACTCTTCTGCCAGCACCTGAACCAGCTTCTGGCCCAATAGCCCATTGGCACCTGTAATCAACACCCGTTTCTTCATAACAGAGTCAAACCCATTGGTTCCATTATCATTTCCCTTAACGCCAAAAAATACAATATGAAAACAAATATTCAAAGGAAAGTGTTAACCAAATTGAGATCATTTATAACAGGATGGAAAGGTTCATGAGGGAGATAAAACGACAACTCAATTTTACCGGGAGGTATTACCCGAATGCTAAATTACTGAGAAAAAAGATAAGAATCACCTGTTGGAAAAAAGCCGGAAGCTTCTTCTTTGCCAGGTAAAGGTGGGTCATAAAAAATGAAGGAGACTTCGACGGAAATTTCTCGTTGAGCGGGTCCACACTCCACCATTCCATCCTTCATCACCACCACGGTCTGGTCTCTATCCAGAATGTAATACCCCATCGCTTTTCCACCAACTTTTTTGAACAAGCATTTCCTTCTGATCTAACCGCAAAGAACACAACGAAGGCCCAAAGGGCGCAAAGATTCAATCGAAAATATTCTCACGTTGCGTTCGTGGCGTATCCTTAGCGCTCGTTGCGGTTAACTAAACTCACCGGCAGGTTGCGGTAGTCGTAGGTTATAGAACTAATCGCGGGCTGGCCAATCTCCAGCATTTCTACTACGTTGCCGTTACCATCATAACCGAATTTGGTATCCTCCGCATCCAAATCCTCCGGGGTGGTGCTCACGGCATCGGTTACGCTCTGTAATTTGTTGGTGCCGGCAATATACGAATACGTGAGATTGTCAAGGGTTGAGTTATCTTCCTTATTCCGCACCAGCCCCAGAATATTGCCGTTGCCGTCATACTGGAGCCCACTCACATCAAACCGTGCCGGATTCTGCCAGCCGCCGGAGTAATAACTGTAATCCAAACTGAGCAAGTTGCTTAGACTCTTGCATGAAAGTAGGCTATATTGCTTAATAATTTCTAGAACCATTCTCAAAACACATCAAATCAATCATTCCTAGCACGCCATATAGGCTTAAATACTATAGTATCATTTTTTATTTTCTGGCCTTTAGCCCATACATCTCTATAACGAATTTCAACCATGCCATCATCCCTGAAAAGCAATTCAGCTTTATCTGGAGTTGTCCCTGAACCTCCTATTTCAGCTTTATATTTAATTCGACCATTTCTATCAATAGCTATCAAAACAAAAGCGTCGTCGGACAATGTTGATGCTATATGATGCAATTTTATTGAATATCGTTTACCATCTATGATATGTTCAACGGGCCTTGTTTTTACTAGGGTTGTCTCTATCAAATGATCACCAAGATTGAAT
>RFIL01000070.1 GCA_003695285.1 Calditrichota bacterium | reverse complement strand
TATATTTTCCCATCCTCGAGTCTGGGAAGAAATTGAAAACTTTCTCTCCCAATTTCATTAGCACAGATTTGAGAAGCTTTCTCGTTCTAAACCCGGAGTTTGGGAACAAGAAAATAGTCGCTTCACCATGAGAGTCAGAGGAAAGTTGGATCATCAAAACTTGTTTTGATCCCCCTGCACCCAACCGCAAGCTAAAGCATGTTCCGAAAGGAACGCCTTACGGCGCGGCTACCGGAAACTGGATTAAGATCAAAGAGTAAAGATCAAAGATCAAAAAAAGGTAAAGGGTAAACCAATATTACGTTTCACGTTTTACGCTTCACGCTTCACGGAACACGAAACACGCAACACTTTAAGGTAAAAGGAAAAGGGTAAAATAATATCACGCTTCACGTTTTACATCTCACGTTTCACTTATCACGCTCCTTTCGCAGGCAAAAGGGGTAAAGGGTTGTTCAGATTCCCATTCAGACATCCGCAATTCATCACTCCCCACTCCACCACTCACCATTCCAACATTCCATCATTCCATCCCTCACCTTTCCACCACTCACCACTCTACCATTCACCATTCACAATTAACCATTCTCAATTCACCATTCACCATGCCCCAATAAAAATCAATAATGATTATCAAACTAAAAAACCTGTCATAAAACTTTCCTGTTGAAAAATTTCAAACCGGGGTGTATCGTTCTACCGTTAAATGCGACTTTTTTAGTCGGGTTTAACCGGGAAGATATGGCGCCATAATTTTTAAAAATTTAAAAAAACGCTGACGTTCAAAAGGCACCAGGAGGAAGATATGAACCGAGTACTGACAGGTCTTTTGTGGACAATTGTCCTTACCCTATCACTACCCTTGCTTTCACAACCAACCCAACAGGATACACTCAAAGAAGTGATGCGCCGTCTGGAAGTTTTAACCCGGGTGTTAGAGGAATCCCGATTGGGAGAGGTAGCCCAGCGTCAATACCAACCCACTCAGGGTGTTGGTCCGGCGGCTGCCCAGGTCTATTATAAAAAGAAAAGCGGTGTTTCCATCGCCGGATATGGAGAAGTTATTTACCAGAATTATGCTTCCATTACCGATGCCGGTAACCCCTCCGGCAAAAAAGATCAGATTGACTATTTGAGAAATATCATTTATCTGGGATATAAATTCAATGACCGGTTTCTTTTTAATGCAGAGATTGAAATCGAACATGCCATCGTAGGTGAGGATGGTCCGGGAGAGGTCGCCTTAGAATTCGGTTACATCGATGCGTTGCTCTCCCCATCCCTGACTTTCCGCGCCGGGATGATTCTGGTTCCGGTAGGAATTATCAATGAATTACATGAGCCCCCCACTTTCTACGGGGTATTGCGACCGGAAACAGAACGAAACATCATCCCCACCACCTGGAGGAGCAATGGGTTCGGATTTCTGGGGAACACTGAAGGAGGGTGGTCCTTCCGTTTATACCTGATGGAAGGATTAAATGCCGCTAAGTTTTCATCCTCAGGAATTCGAAGCGCCCGTCAAAGTGGTGGAAAAGCCATCGCCGAGGATTTTGCTTTGAGTGGGCGGGTGGAATACAAAGCCTTGCCCGGCGTGACTCTGGGAGCTTCCTTTTTTACCGGAAATAGTGGTCAGGGGTTAAAGGATTCCTCCGGTACGGAAATCAACGCCCGGACAACCCTTGCCGCATTACATGGAATTATTCAACACAAAGGGCTGGAAATTCGCGCTCTTTATGCCCTTTCCAGTGTGGATGATGTAACCAGGCTCAATCAGACCCTGGGGTTAAGCGGCTCAAATTCCATCGGTGAACAACAGATGGGATATTACGCTACTATTGCTTATGACATTTTGCGAGTATTGCGTCCCGGTAGTGAGGGACAACTCCTTCCGTTTGTTCAGTATGAATCCTACAACACCCAGGAGGAAGTCCCGGAGGGTTTTAGTACATCGGCCACTCTGAAACGCACGAATTTGACCATTGGATTGCTTTACAAACCCATCCCGCAAATTGGTTTTAAAGTGGATTACATAAACCGGGATAATGAGGCCGGCACCGCCCTCGACCAGTGGAATGTGGGAGTAACCTATCTGTTCTAAAGGTAGCTGAAATTAAGTCTGTTTTTTCAAGATGGTACCAGGGGAAGCGATGATACATGCAAAAACATTAGTAATGTGGATAATGGTGTTACTCGGAGGATGGATTTCCTCCGGGTACACCCAGATGTTTAAAACTCAGGAAACTGCCCTGGCTGAGATTTTTGTCGATGCCGATACAGTGGTGAGAAAAAGCTTTTTTCCCACAGATGACCAACTGAAAGAGATCCGCCGATTGAGTCAAAGCGCTTCCGTTCCCTCGATTATCAGCTATTATGAGGGGATACGGGCAGATTCTACTTACAAATATGCATTTTTTCTGGACAAAATTGTGCGCACCAAGAAGGCTATTGTGGTTGTGGTGGTCACCCCACATCAGAGGATTGAAAAAATGGAGGTATTAGCTTTTTACGAACCGGCGGATTACCTCCCCATTCCCCGATGGTTTGAACTTTTTCGTGGAAAATCTTTATCCGAACAGTTATGGCCCGGTAAAGGGATTCATGCGGTCACCGGCGCCACATTGAGTGTGCGGGCATTTACCGAACTGGCCCGTCTGGCGCTGGCAATTCAAACAACAATTGTAAAGGAGAAATGATGAAATACATGGTCAATGGTTCATTCATAAATCGCCCACTGATGCGCATCACCCTTATTGCGACTCTTATCTTTCTTTCTGTTTTCTGGATTACCACCCTGGTGATGTATCTAACCCGAATGGGATTCACCCCGGAAGGAGTAGTCGCTTATTATCGGGGTTCCGAGGCCACTTTTACGCCACCTCGAACATTTGGCTCAATGCTGGAGGTGACTCACGGGCATTTACCGGTCATGGCGATGGTTGCGCTGCTCTTAACCCACTTGTTTATTTTTTCAGAACATTCCGGCAAAGTCAAAATTTTTGCCATCGTGGCATTCTTTGCTTCGGCATTGCTGGGTGAAGCCTCCGGATGGCTGGTGCGGTTTGTTCATCCACTTTTTGCCTGGTTA
>RFIL01000013.1 GCA_003695285.1 Calditrichota bacterium | reverse complement strand
GAACATGCCACCCATGCCTATGATGAGGTGAAACCAAAAGTTGAGCGGCTGGTACGCCTTCAAACACGGTTTGTGAATACCTTGATAGCGGAAGCGGAAGAATTGTTACAGGAGGGCAAGGAAGAGGAAGCAGGACTGAAACTGTTAATTGCTCAACGGGGCGCACCCAAAAATCGGCGGTTGTTAAAATTATTCCAGCAACCGGGTGTGAAGAAATTGGTCTTTGATATTGAGAGCGCATTTATTCGAGATAAAAAGCTTCATGAAGTAGATGAGGAATTGTATTACAGTATTGATGAAAAACGAAATGTAATTGACCTGACCGATAAGGGGCGCCAGGAACTCTCCCCCAACGATCCGGAAGAATTTGTGTTACCCGATCTGGCAGAGCTGTTCAGCCAAATTGAAGGGGATGACTCCCTCAGTCCTGAGGAAAAAATTGAAAAGAAAAACGAAATTCAGAACGAATACACCCGCAAGAATGAAAAGCTTCATAACATCCATCAACTGCTAAAAGCCTATTCGCTGTTTGAGAAGGATGTGGATTATGTGGTGCAGGATGGAAAAGTACTGATTGTGGATGAATTTACCGGCCGGATCATGTATGGCCGTCGATACAGTGATGGGCTACATCAGGCTCTGGAAGCCAAAGAAAATGTACGAATTGAAGGTGAAACACAAACCCTGGCCACTATCACCCTGCAAAATTATTTCCGATTATACGACAAATTAGCCGGGATGACCGGGACAGCGGAAACCGAAGCGGAAGAGTTCTGGGATATTTATAAACTGGATGTGGTGGTCATTCCCACCAACAAGCCGGTGCGTCGTATCGATTATGAAGATGTTATCTATCGCACCAAGCGTGAAAAATTCAATGCGGTGATCAATGAAGTGGAACGGTTGCACAAGCTGGGAAGACCGGTTCTGGTGGGTACCATCTCGGTGGAAGTTTCCGAAACCCTGAGTCGAATGTTAAAACGACGTGGGATTCCGCACCATGTGTTGAATGCCAAATATCATAAGCAGGAGGCGGAAATCATCTCCAAAGCCGGCGAAGCTGGCGCGGTGACGATTGCCACCAATATGGCCGGTCGGGGAACAGATATCAAACTGGGGAAGGGCGTTCGTCGGGAAGAGGCGCCTCCTTCCAGCCGCGATGATGACACTCCCTACGGTCTCCATATTATCGGGACGGAACGCCATGAATCTCGCCGTATTGACCGTCAGTTGCGGGGGCGTGCCGGTCGTCAGGGCGATGAGGGAGCCAGTCGTTTTTTCCTCTCACTGGAAGACGATTTAATGCGTCTCTTTGGCTCGGACCGATTAATCAAGGTGATGGACCGGCTGGGAGCACAAGAAGGTGAGGTTATCACTCATCCCATGGTGACCCGGGCAATTGAAAAAGCTCAGAAACGGGTGGAAATGCAAAACTTCAGCATTCGGAAGCACCTGCTGGAGTATGACGATGTGATGAACAAACAGCGGGAAGTGATTTATGAACGTCGTCGGAAAGCCCTCATGGCGGAAAATACCCGTGAAGACCTGGAAAACATCATGGATGAGTTCCTGGATGCTCAGTTTGAAATTTATGGGAATGAAAAAACTCACCCCGAAGACTGGGATCTGGATGGACTGAACGAAGTGCTGATGAGCACTCTGTTGGTGGATATCAAAAGTCTGGGCGACCAGATCCAATCCATGAATGAAGAGGATTTGCGAAATTATATTAAAGAAAAAGCCTTTGAGGTTTATGATTATAAATTTGAAAAAGGGAAAGTTGGCGAAGAATTTAAGAAAAACATCGAACGCTTTCTGATTCTGCGGGTGATTGATGAATACTGGAAAGATCATTTACATCAGATGGATTTGCTTAAGGAAGGGATTGGACTTCGCGCATATGGTCAAAAGGATCCCTTGATAGAATACAAGAAAGAAGCTTTTGAAATGTTTGTGGATCTGGTGGATACCATTAATCAGAAAACATTAGAGTTGTTGTGGCGTTCTCAGTTTGTGGAAGCCCCACAGGAGCGGCGAGGAGCTCCAAGGAGGATGGTGCTGGTTCATGAGGAAAGCACCAATTTGGGCTTTCAGGCTGGTGAGAAATCCGCTGTGCAAAAAGCCGCCGAACAGAGCAGAGGAAAACAGCCGGTTAAACGGGAAGCTAAAAAGATTGGTCGCAATGATCCCTGCTGGTGTGGTAGCGGGAAGAAGTATAAAAAGTGTCATGGTGCCGGTGCCGCTTAATGTTCGTGTTGTGAAAAAATAAATCCTCAAAATTTGACTTAAAAAAAAAATGCCCCACTAAAAAACAGTGGGGCATTTGCTTTGGGGAGGGGGGAGGGTACTATGAGCTTATTTTACTAACAGCATGCGTCGGGTTTTAACCACCTGATTACCGACTTTAAGTTGATAGAAATAAATACCACTGGGCACCAGTTCTCCCTTATCCGTTTTACCATCCCAGACGAAGGAGTATGTGCCTTCGTTGAGTTGCCCATTGAACAGAGTGCGTACTTGCTGCCCAACCAGGTTAAATACCACCAGATCCACTTTCTGCCATTGGGGAGAGGTCACCGTGACCGGAACCGTAGTAGATGGGTTAAAGGGATTGGGAAAATTCTGTCCCAGTTTAAAATGTTTGGCTAAAGATTGATTGGATAAATCGTTTTCCGGAATCCCGGTGAATGAACTGAATTCTCTGACAATAATCCGAGTTGCCAGGAGTGAACTGTCCGGGCGAACGGCAATACGAATATGCACCGAGTCACCCACGCTTAAACTGGAAAAGGGGATATCCTCTTCATGCATATCCCGAATGCGGGTCGCAGCATTAACGATGGCGGAAATTCCGTTTACACTCACGCTATGGTCACCCAACGCCGTGATACGCCCTTCGAAGGTGGTATCGGTGTGTTCTTTTTTCAGCTTAATACGGGTGGCAAACAGAGAACTATCCGGTAATAATATTGCTTTTACCTCAACAGAATCTCCTACCAGTAAATCCGAGAGATGAATGTGCTTATCGTGGGGAGCCTCAATGCGAGTGGTTGAGTCAACCAGAAACACCTGATTTTTGACCATCACAGAAGAGCTATCAATGGCCTGAATCCTTCCCCGCACTTTGATCTTGGAATGGGGATCTTCTAATTCGATTCGGCTGGCTTTATAACGCCCATCCGGTTGTAAATACCCATGAACTTCCACATAATCGCCTACTTCCAGATCGTCAAAAGTTAAAGAGTCATGATCTTCATGACCGCGAACCTCGGTAGTGCTATCCACATAAAAGACTACTGATTGCACCACCAGACTATCCGGGCCAATGGATTCAATGGGTCCCTCCACCTCAATGTCATCTTCGACCTCAATTTCTGTGGCGAGATACGTACTGTCCGGTTGGAGTTCCGCTTCCACCTCAACAAATTGTCCTACTTGCAGATCAGAAAAATCGATATCTCCATCCGGTCCATGAATCTCAGTATCATTGTTCACATAGAGCGTATAATCATTGACCATCAGATAATCACTACCCAGCGCCTGAATCACACCTTCCACTTCCAATTCATCATCATCGTCGTGGGGAAGCACAGGAAGCGTAAAAAATACCAGAAGAGCAAGAATCGCACCCGGAATGAAGCATCGAAAAATACCTGAACCCCTGCCTGCTGTAGAACCATAATGCATAAGTAACTCCTTTTGTTTTGATTTCATCTGAAAGATATTCAATCTTCATGCCAGAAATTCAAAGGGGTTCAGAAGCGATATCTAATTATAGAAAAAACATGGCCTAACGAAGAAGACTGATTGGTGGGGAGAACGAATTGGGTTTTTTCCTGACCGGGCAGATGAGACAATTTTGCGCAGGTGTGCAAAGTGTGCTTAGGAAACCGGATGTGTTTATTTCACTTTTTTAGTTAGGATTGACTTTTCAGACGTGCTTTAAACTAATATAGCTCTTGACGGAGCTGTTGTAGAATCATTTAACCGCAACGTTCGCAACGAATACGCCACGTTCGCCAAGAAAGCCTTAAAAAGGTATCATCATAGCGTTCGTTGCGCATCCTTCGCGCCCTTCGCGGTTAATTTCGGGAACCATTAAAAAGGTAACCTCTAAGGAGGGAGGACTCCCCATCATCCTTGAGACTCTTTAGTATGTAGGCATAAAACATTGCGGAGGGGGTGGGATTCGAACCCACGGTGGCGCAAAACACCACAACGGTTTTCGAGACCGCCCCGTTCAACCGCTCCGGCACCCCTCCTGTATGTCTCTTGAATGTAGCCAAAGATAATAGATTCCTGATCACCGAAAAAGGAAAATTTTCCGAACTGGTGTTATGAACGCTCTACTATCACTTTTTCATCTTTTCTTTTACCCGATTTAACGTCCTCTCCAGCAATTCTTTCCCGCTGGTTTCCAGTTCTGCACAGGTATTCCTCATCTCTTCCACAAAATCCGTGTCCGTAATCTGCCCCAGGTTGATCAGTACATTGAATACCCCTCCCAGAACCCCGGTATAGGCAATTTGCGCACCCACTCCGGCATCGGTCACGGAATTCACATTGCCCTTCTCAACAGCTTCCTCGCACAACCGGAGAGCCTCCATGCTCAGTTGAGCGGTGGTCAGGGGAACTTTTACCGCCTGTTTCAATCCTTCCTGAATCGCCTCCTGCCGCCGGGCTTTTTCCTCCGGGGTTGATTGCGGCAATCGAGTTGCTTCCAGGTATGCATTAAACGCATTGGTGTCATCATCCACTGCTTTTAGCAGTTTGTCTTTAATTTCCTGAGCTTTTTCTGCCAGGTTTAACAGGTCGGATTCCACCTTTTCATAACCCTTTTTACCGATCGTCAGGGTGCTAACCATTGAAGCTAAAGCCGCTCCCAGGGAACCCGCTAATGCTGCAATCGAACCTCCTCCCGGAGCAGGGGTGTCGCGACTGACTTCATGCACAAAGTCACAGGTCTTTAACTCCACCAGAGCATTCTTCGGATTCTCCGGTAGCCCCAGTATTTTCTCATGAGGGTCAAAGGGAGCAACATCATTCAATCCCATGGATTGGATAGCGGTTTGAATGACATCGCTGACCGGAATGCCGGTTGGTTTACCCTGTTGTTTCAAATAAAATTTACCGGCTTCATAAAT
>RFIL01000488.1 GCA_003695285.1 Calditrichota bacterium | reverse complement strand
CCTGGAAAACCGGCTTATCGGGAGGTTCGTTGATATAAAAGTTTGCAACTGGCATGTTTCTCCTTATATGTTGCTGTAGAAGCTGACATTTCGAGTGTGGTAAATACTATCAGGAAACTTCAAATGTGCATTTGTTTGTTGTGATGACTTCATGTATGCCCGAGAGGATTAAAACGGTGGGGACATAGAAATATAAACTCTTAATTACAAATTCTCCCGGTTGGTGTGAATCAAGAATGTCGATGACTCCTAAACTGACATTAAAAGTTAAATGCAGCAGAACCACTGCGATTATGGAGCCTTGAGAGTGATTATAGATCATCCCCATTAACATGCTCAGGAAAACGACATTGAGGAAGAAAGCCCAAAAGGGAATCTTTGATTGAGGGGAATCTATGGCCCACAGCGGAGCATGCCATATCGCCCAAATCGCACCAACAACCAATGCACCGGCCATCCATCCGTATTTGGTTGTTAAGGAAGGATATAGGAAAGCTCTCCAACCCAACTCTTCGCCCAGTGGGCCCATAAACAGGTTGATAAGCAGAAGTGGCAAAATATAACTCATCTTGAAGTTCGACCATTCTATAACGTTGCCCTTTATATTTTCTGATATCAAAATAATCGCTGCAATTAAAAAAGGGATGAAAGCGAGCAACATCCACCATGAAAACGGGGGTATGGAAAAAGCAAGTTGAATTTTTTCGATGAGGTTCTTTTTTGCCAACCAAATGATGACAACCGCGATATTGGGGCTCCAGATTGCGATAAGCCATACGGGTAAACCGGACTTAGATTCCGGGGTTTGCGCTCCGGGAACCATAAACATTAATACAAATGACACTGTCGAAATTACAAATGTAAGCACTACAAAACCCACAATTGAATTTTGGGTTAAAAAACAGTGAAATTTTTCCATAGGGTTTTAACCTCCGGATTTTTTCATCCAGTTTTCTATAATCTTAATGGTCTCTTCTGTTTTTTCTTCTTGCACAAAATGACCGGATTGCAAGAGGTGTATTTCTTTATTGGTAAAAAATTTTTCCCATTTTTCCAGATACTCTGTTTTTATAAAAACATCTTTTTCTCCCCATAAAATCAAAGTTGGCTTACTTCTGATAACATCTGCATTATTCCACAGCTCGCCATACCAATCAGATGAGCCGAACAATGATTTTCCGATATTAAGTAAACCATGTCTGCTATGTTGATCCGGAAAAGGTTTTATGTAATGGGTATGTATTTGTTTTTCAAGCTTCCTTTTGTCAAAAAATGCCTTTTTCATTAACACTTTAGGAGAAAAGTTTGTCTTCAGATACAGAAAGTTACCAAGTTTACTATGAAGTATTCTGTCGATTTTTTGAGCATCTCTATTCTTTTTTGTTTCCCACAGCCAGGTGTTGAACAAAATGATACGCTTCACATTTTCCGGGTTTGAGATAGCATAGGAGAGTCCGATTGGTCCGCCGAAGTCATGAACAGCCAGGGTAATATTTTGCAAATTAAGTTGTTCTATTAGCAGTGTCAAATTCTCGGCATGAGCCTGTGGCGTCCCTGCGAACTCTTGAGGTTTATCTGACAATCCAAAGCCGAGGTGATCTATTGCAACGCATCGGTATGATTTTGATAAAACTTTGATGTGGTCTCGGTACAAGAAAGACCAGGTGGGTGTACCATGAACAAAGAGGAGAACATCTCCTTGGCCTTCGTCGATAAAGTGCAACTTGCCGTACTCGGTGGTGAGATAGTGTGACCGGAAGGGATATTGTGTGGTGTCTAACCAATCCACTCTGTTTTCCATATTTTCCATAACAAAATTTTCTGTGTCATTTAAATTTCTTTAACTAATTCTGACACAAAGATAATGGCAAAGTGGGTGGATTAATTGTAAAAATCCGACCTTTCAGTCTAAAGTGTATCGGTGATATAGAGTGTCTCTATACTGCAATAGTTTTTTGGGAGACAATTTAGCGATGGCTTTGACTTCATTGATAAGATGCGGTTGGTCATGATAATTATATTCAACGACTAAATCCATCCAGTCAACGGCGCTTCCTTTTTCGAGAAAATACTCAATGTAGCTGTTTACCCGGACAATCTTACAATAATCCTTTGGAGAAACCCCTATCCGGTTTCTGAACAATCGTTGTAACTGTCGCTCAGAAATACCAACTTCCTCCGCAAGCTCACTAACCCTCATAACCCCCTTCTTTTTATTGATAAGTTCAAGGGATTTCTGAATATGCTGGCTGGTCAGATTTTGATTGAGGTTTGTGAGTAAAAATTTTTCAGCAACAATCGTTTTTTCTGGGAAATTCAATCGCTTAATCTCTGTGTGCAGGTCTTCAAGCTTTTGCTTCAAGGTATTTGATAATTCAGCAATCTTCGGGATAGGAAGTTGTATTAACTTAAAAAGGCCTTCTCCGATAAATGAAATACCAAACAAATCAATTTTCCCTTTCTGGTTTACCATCATACTGGATTTGATAGCTGGAAGAATAAAAAAGGGAGTTTGGGGAGAATTGCTTTCAGCTTCAATTTCGTCACCAGTGTTAAAAATTAGTAAATTTTGCCCTTTGGGTATATAGCGAGATTTTACCCCGTCTCTGGTATCAACAATCCCGCTCATTTGCCAGTAACAAAGAACATCACCTTTTAGTTGTTCATGGGAAACTATTTTTTCAGTGTATTTCATTGTTGCGTCTAAAGGGTGTGTAAGTTCATTGTTATTCTTTTAATCATTTAAAAATAAAATGTTCATTGTCAAACCTCGGGGGAAAGTCTCCGCTGTCATTTGGTAGATTGATGTTTAATATCTATCGAAATATCTTTCAACATAAAATTTCTCAGTTAAATATCTTTCCCGCCAATTTTTGTTCAGTTTATCCAGAAGGAGCCCTTCGGCAAACCCTGCGGAATAAAAGCACCTTCTCTTTTCTTCGTTTAATTTATATTCCAGTAGTTTTTTGATTTCCTGGCGATACATTTTCGTTTTTAGAGAATCAAAAGGCTTAAAATCAGGAAGCCGGGTAACCTCCTTCGAGGGAACATAATCTTCCAGCAACTCCAGAAATTTGTATTCGGTGTAGCGTGCCAGCCCCTCCTGCCAGATCTGAAACGAAAAATAGCGGTAATCCGGCGCTGCCAATTGTTCTTTTAGCTTTTTTCTCTCCGCAAAATATTGTTGTACATTTTCTTCAAATGCGTTCTTATCGGGAGAGGTTACCGCCTGATGCAATGCCCGTGTATATGCATGGTATTGTTCAATGATCCGGGCACTGTCATAAGGAAACGGGTAGTTGAGCATCCACATCCCGGTCTGGTCACCATTAGCAAGCTCCAATTGATTGACGCTTTCATAATAATCCGGGTAAGCCTGTTGATACTGGTGAAAATGCTCATGGAGGAGGGTGATAATCCACTCGGTAGAATTCTTGCCGGTGTTTTCAGGGGTACCAACCACGATGCAACTAAGCCCATTTACCGCCGGGAACGTTGCCAGTAAGTGGGGACTGAATTGGCGTTTCCGGTAATAAACTTCAGTGTTAAGATTGTCGTCAACGCCGGATAATTTAAAATCGGGGGAGGGATTGGGATGATGGATTAAAAATTGGGTGCTATCGGTTACCAGAAGTATTACAAACGGAACCGCATTGTATCCCTTCCATACTCTGTCGCCATACTGCGATGAGATGTTCAGGGCTTCTCGAAT
>RFIL01000487.1 GCA_003695285.1 Calditrichota bacterium | reverse complement strand
GCATTCAGAATGACCGGTTTATTCTGCGGCACTACCGGCATATTACCCGGCATACCACCATTATTCAGCCCACCAAACGCCACTGGCACCAGTGACCAGTCCGCTTCAAATTTATATTTACCCTGACCAAACGTATAAGGAAGTGTTAAGGGTAAATAGTTCGGATTATACCCGGGTTGTGTGGGATCATTACCAACATAGATATGAACACCCGGGGCAAATCGGCGTTCCATTTCCGGTTTCTGAATGGGATCTTCTCCCGGTGGACATTGACTCACTCCCGCCTGTCCGGGAATATCCGGGGCACCTGCATAACAGAGGGGATTACCCATTCTTCCTACACCCAATTGATAACCCAGATGGTCATATACGCCTACGGGAGCGCCATCTACACCAGCTTTTTCCATATAAAGCAGACTCTGTAAATCATTGGGATCCGCGGTAAAGGAACCACCTCGAGTATCAATGAATACATCGTCAAAGACACCACCTTCAATTTCACCAGCGAGGGGAACACCAAAGGTTGCACCCACCGGTGTGGTATTAACACCAAAATTTTGCTCAACCGCACTACCACCAGCCACAGTTACAAGCACCGTTTCCGAACCAGCCGGGGAAGCCGTCATTCCAGCCAATCCCTTCAAAGGATCACCAGGATAAATTTTGACCATATAATCTCCCGGTGCTAACCCACGGAATTCATAATATCCCGGGAATTCACCAACATACACACCACCGAATTCATCCGGGGGCCAGGTATAAGGTTCATGCCATCCCTGAGCGAGTGTCGCGGCTTTGTTAAATTTGCCGGTTTTGGTAGTCGCTAACAATGTAGTACCGGTTGCATCCCACAGTTCAACCGTGACACCATGTAGAGTTCGTTCTTCATTTTTGTCATAAACGCCATCAGCGACCCAGGTACCACGTGCAAGATGATCATAGAAGACAAACCCACGAATATCTCCAACATCAGGAGGTACAGGCTCCAGATATAAATCCGCCTGATAATTAGCGGTATACCACTGTACATAGCGATTCATAGCATTAAATGTCACATCGATCGGTGGTTTAAGCTGGTAATTGGGATGATTAGGATCACGACCTCCCGGATAAAATGTTTCGGTACGAATGGCACCATGAAAGCCGGGTGGTGGTTCCACATCAACATAACCTAATACTTCGATTTCAGGGACATCATCAAAATTATACCACCCATTGCTATCGGTAATTTGACTCATCTGGATACTACCATCTTTGTAGCGAAGGTTTACTTTCGCCCCAGCAATGGGAGTGGGTGGATTGGTTGAGTTATCATAAACATATCCCTGAATCCGAGCAAAAAATCGTGGCACTAATAACGTGTTGGGAGGGAAAACCACATTTTGATTAGGAGCAACAGTAACCTGTTGTTGTGTCCAGACATAGTCCAGAGGTACATCAAACATCATCATTTTATAGCGGCCAGGCGGCACATTGTAGAAGGTAAAATCACCGGTGACCGGATCCGGTTCCACTGTCGCCACAGGATGAATCGGAAATGTTTCGGCATCTGTAAAGAGGATGATGAGACCATCAGGTACTTTTTCATTTAAGGTAACACCGGGATGGTCTTCACCAGGAACTGGCCATGGTTCATCCGGGTCGAGATTGGCTTTATCTGCATCGTACAATGTTCCAGTTATACTACCGGCATTAGCCAGGGTGGTACCGGGCGGGAATCGTTCCGCCACGTTCGTGGCATCAATCTGACCTAATTTTTCTACGTAACTGTGCCAAATTAAATAGGCTCCAGCTTCAGTACCTGGATCACCCGGATACAATTTCGGATCCCAGGCAGGACCCCCTTCTTCAGTATAATTTTGATAAAATTCAGTGGTAGCATCAAACCCTAAAGCAGCCACTTCTGGCAGTTGTGGGTACATCCATACATCGCTGGGATCAGATGTAACAATAACCTCGCCGGGGGGTAATCCAGTAAAATAATACAACCCATCTGTCTGAGTAATAACAAGCCCGTCGGAAGTAGTAATCACAGGTTGGGAACCCGTATGTCCCACAGCAAGGGTATCACCATCTTCATTTTGAACGATAAATTTTACTCCATTCAAGGGGACATCTTCCGGATAACCATCGGGCTCGCCATTCACCATGAAATCATAAAAAGCGTACACCAATAAATTTGCCAGCGGCAATTCATTCGCCGATGGTGTGCCATCCAGATTTTTATATAATGGTGGCAGAAAAACATCCTGGGTTTGATTGTCTCCGGGTTGAACGGTAAACTCACGACTGGTGGCATCATAACCCGGTGCGGAAAACATGACCACATAATCACCGGGTGCCGGGACATCCGCCGTCCAGGTATTCCCATTGACAATCCCATAGGTAATAAAAGCGCCACCGGAGTGCTGGTTTTGAACCATCACCTGAGCGCCGAACACTTCATCACCAGGCCCGGGATTTAACATGGGTTGTCCGTTCGGCAACTTCCGTCCTTCCCATATTTTACCCCCGATGGTGGCAAATTGAGCGAACACCATTCCGGACATCAACAGCACGCCCAGAATCAGGACTCTCAAGCGTTTAATATGATGATAATAATACATGATAAACCTCCATCGATTCGATGAATGATCTAATTCCTCCTCCTACTCCGTTTTTTTAATCGGGAACAAACTTTCACCACGGAGTGGAGGTATAAATTATTATTGCTCTATATGAGAATTTTTGTTAGGTTGGATTCACCACTATAAAGGAGCCTGGGGCAACTCGCCATATAACCATCTCGCCAAAGATAGGGTGTGCGGGTTCGCTTCCGGGCCCTTTTTTTTCCAACCTGTGCTGCATTCCTTTCCCCCTGGTGGGACTATCCCGAACTTTACCTTTTCGTCTCATAACGAATCCTCCTTAATTGGATGTTGTGGTTTAGAGTAACGGAGCATACTCCCTGTTTTTATCTCATCTGGAAGTATCACCCCCACCAGTTTCTTTTTTATGCTTGTTGCCTAATTCACTGATTTCCATATTTTCTTCTCCACTGATGATCTGAGGCCGCAGTAATATCACCAGTTCCGTCTTGGAAATTCGTTTGCTAGTACTACGGAATGGAATCCCCAGGATAGGGATACTCCCCAGAATCGGCACCCGCTTTTCAGTGACAATTTTCTGGTCTTTGATTAACCCACCGATAACAATAGTCACTCCATTTTTCACAATTACTGTAGTTTCGGTTTCTGACTTATCAACTACCGGGATATTGTCAATGAAACTGGTTACCTCACTCACTTCCGGACGTATCTTCATCGTGATGAAACCATCTTCATTGATAATCGGAGTTACATTCAGCTTTACCCCCACTTCTACCGTGACGACTTTTTCAAAAGTGGTGAAAACCCCCTGAACATCTCGGGTGTCAACGGTTTTATATGGTACCGTGCTGCCCACCAGAATATGGGCCTCTTCCCCATCAATACACATGATTCGAGGGTTGGAGAGCAATTCAGTTTTGCCGATATCTCTTAATGCTTCCAACAGCGCATTGAAGGTGTAATCACCAGAGACTAATCCTGTCGCCTTGATATTCCCTCCCGGGTCAGTTTCGGAGAGAATACGAAATTGTGATCCAATCTCAACCGTGCCACTCAGTTGATTGGTGATGGCGTTCCAGTCCACACCGAGCTTAAAATTGTCATTAAGGGTGATTTGGAGAATTTTCGCTTCAATTAATACCTGACGAGTTTTTTGATCCAGGGTATCCACTAATTGACTGATAAAGGTAAGATTATCTGGCAAATCTCGCACAAATAATTTATTGGTATTGGCATCAAAAGAGACCGAACCAATTCCTGGGGTTAATTCACTTTGAATTTTAGAAGCAACCGCCTCGGCATTGGCATACTGGAGGGTAAACACTCGCATCGCTCCAACAGTAGGTTGATCGGCATCTTCCAGAAATTGGCCAATACGTTCCACCCGTTCGGGGTTATCAATTACTAAAATCTGGTTGGTTGTGGGATCCAGTTGAACCTTCCCTCCTGCACTGAGCATGTTCTTCACCACATTTTCCACACTCTGAACTGAAATGTAATTCAAAACAAACGATCGTGTTTGAACCGGGATATCCAACTTGCGAAGGACAGCTTCCATCACCCGAATTTTTGCCGGTAAATCTACCATGATGATGCTATTGCTTCGTTTATCTGCGATGACATTTCCATCCTTTGACTTTAGCTGAAACAGGGATTTGACAATTTCTTCCGAATTCGCATATATCAGCTGCACCACTCGTGTTTTCATCGTATCTTTAAATTCCCGTCCAAATCGTTCTTTATACTCCTCGGCCGTAACCACTTTAATGATGCCGTCATCCTTATAATAGGCCAACCCCTGCATCTCAACTATCAAATCGAGGGCTTCCATGACATCAACATTTTCCACAGAGATACTAACAGTCCCTTGAACGGATTTACTGGTAACGATATTGATCCCGCCTTCTGTGGCCAGGGTTTTAAAGACATCGTAAATATTGGTGTTGCGAAAATTCAAACTTATTTTATGCCCCTTACTCACCTGTGCAGAAACCCTACCCGGAACAGATAAACCTCCCAGCATAAAAAGGATTAATCCAAAAATGATAGTGCGCTGATTGGTGTTCATATTGTACCCCTGTACGTTTTAAGTGATAACTTCCCTGTTATTTGCTTACATGGTTAACTCTAACCGCTCCCCATTATCTTCCAGGATGATTCGGTCCGAGAAGATTTCTTTGATGATGTAATTTCCCAAACGATTTCCCACGGTTAAAAACATCGAGTTGTTGCTAATATTTTCTCTAACAATGGCTTTGGGAGTATCTCCCATCATCACACCTAACAAGGTAAATCGTTGAGCAATCCCTGGAACTTCTGAGGCATTGACTGTTGACAATCCAGTGGTAGAACCCATCTGGCCATTATCTACAAAAATATTCTGACGCTTCACTAATGAAGCCAAAGAGGATGTTCTTTGCACACGGGGCTGGGGGTGTTGTTGAGTTTTAACAATTCTCTCTGCCGTGGGTAAAATTTTCTTCTCTTTCAATAAGGTCGATTCCCTCCAAACAAATGTTATCGCAATCCCGGTTAAAAGGATGGCAGAAATGAGAAGCGTTCTGTTAAACAATTTTAATGTCATCCGGTGCTTTTTATTTTTTCCCGGCTCTTTAGAAAAAAAGCGCCCCAATACACCATGTAAGAAATGTCGGAAACCGGCTGGAGGGCTCTTTTTCTCCCCTTGTGGACGATCCGTGGTCCGACCATTTTGATAGACCAGGGAATTTTCCCCATTGGAATAGACAAACTTTTCAGGGAGTTGTGTCATATCTGGTTCTCCAAAACCTGCTTAAACGTTTAATAACCGTACAATGATTAATTGACATTGTAATTGCTCGCCCTTACCGGAAGGGGTTAGATAGAAATGCCGGATCCGGGTCAATTGAAAACGACTTTCTAACGCTTTAAAAAACCGCAGTAGATCCGACAACGTTCCCTGACAATCAATCTGTACCTGCAGACTGCGTGTACCAGCAGCATTTCTACTGTTGGAAAAAGCTGAGGTTTGTAGTGGTTGAAATCGACGAATCAGGATATGTTTTCCGGCTGTAGATTCAATATCTTTCAGAAAAGCAGCAATGGGTGCTTCACCTTTGGATTCCTCTTTGGCAGTGCTTGGTTCCAATTGGGATTCAGCTTGACGAATCGATGAAAGCGTCTTTACATATTGTGCTCTTAATTGATCAATTGTTTGATTCTGTTCCTGCCAATCACTATACAGAGGTATGAAAACAACCTTGATAATAAGAAACAGTGCACTGCCCCCGAATGCCAGGGCCATCAAAATCTTTTCTCTTGGTGTATATTCTCTTTTTGCCATTCGATTTTCCCTCTTCAAAATTTAAATACGCCCCTCAGAGAGTATTGAGAACTAAATTAGAGCAATCATTTGGCTTCATATCGACACTATCAATGTAAAATTTCTAATGCAATTCAACTCCCGAGCATGATAACCTGAGTTGCGGGTATCTTATGTCGATTTTTATCCTCTTCTCTCCGTATTCCTGTGGTTTATCCTGACTACCATCATAAAAGTTATGGTTTCTTAAACCGAACTTTCATCTCAAACTCAATACTTTCTGCCCCAGTAGAATTAATCTTTCTATCCGCACTGGAAATCAACACTTCCTCAAATTGTCCCTCCTGGGATAACTTTTCTGTGAACATAAAGACCTCTCCCATGCTGTGTGCTCTCCCTCGCAGCAATATTTGTTCTCCCCGAATAAAAGTGATAGAATTCAATTGAATATTGCGAGGTAGATTGGTAAGCACCGGAGCCAGGAGAGAAATCGTGGGTTCAGTACCTCCTAATTGCTCTTTAAGAAGGGTTTTGACTTTTTGAGTTTTCTTTAACCAGGCAACCTGTGGTTTCAATTGAAACAACGCCTCTTCTAAGGTTGTGATCACCCCCTGTTGTTGATGAAGGGTAATGGTGAACGCAGTGATCGATATTGCAATCATATAAATGAGTAGTAACGTCGTTAAAGCTACCTGCTTCAGAGATTCAATCCTCTTTTGATGTTTCCGCACTTCGGGAGGGCGTAAATCCATGGTTGATTCATGGCGAGATTGTATCATCCCCAGTAATGCGGAAATAGAAAACCAGTGATGGAAAATAGCATTATCACCGTTATTTGAAAAATGTTTCAGCGGAATGAGCGGGTCAAACCATTCCACCGCCAGTTGAAGGTTTTCACGTAATCGAGTGATCAATACCTCTTTGCGGGGAAGCCATCCGGTTACCACCATGGTGGAGATTTCCGGAAATTCTGATTCTTTCTGCAACACTGCCATGGTGTGTTGAATCCCGGTGGAGAGATCATCAATCCAATTATCGAACATGGCACTTTGTTTGGTCATCTGCACATCATCAATCAGTGTGGCCACCCCCTGACTCACACTTCGACAAAATTTTAGTTGTCCCCCTTCCACCACCAGCACATTGGTTGCGGAAAAATCCACATCAACCAGTATAAAAGAAGCATCAGAAAAGGTTGAAGCTCCGGATATAAAATGGGTAAACGAATGAAAGATCATTTCAATGTTGACCCGCACTCCGGTAACCTTCAACCCTACTCTGTGGCAGATATCCACATATTTAGCCACATCCCTCTCTCTGGCTAAAGCAATTAATACCCTTGAGTATCCTTCCGTCTGTTCAACAATTTTAAAATCATAAATAATCTCATGGACCGGTATGGGTATTTCATCCCGGATATGATAGGAGATCATTTTGGTCAGTTCTTCCGGATCTTCCGAAGGAAAGCGATGGAGCTTTATATGGACAATATTCTGGGGAATTGAGATCAAGACCGGGGTTGCCGCAGGGACATTCGCATCACTGATGAATTCGTTCAGAAAAAGAATGAGTTCTTCCTCGGAAGCTGTAGAGAGCAATTTCACCTTCAATGCTCTCACCCGTTCATTAGTGGCTCGGCCTTCGACCACCATCATTTTTAACACATGACGATCAAATTCCACCGCACAATACTTCCGAGTTCCGGAAAATATTTCCCGGCGGAAACGCTGCAAATTCAAACCACCTTTGTCCGGCAGGGCCAGGGTTTGAGTTTTGTTTTGTAATTGAGTCGCCATGAATAAAGACCTTTTTTCTTGAATTCAATTGTGGCCAACCTATGACCAGTGGTTTACCTAATCATTCAATCCAACGGACAACTTTCAACTCATTCCGGTTTTTCCGATAAACAATAGCAATGATCGTTTTTCGAATCATTTCCTTCCCTGGAATGACCCCGGTGCTTTCGATCCGGAAATATGAAGAATGAACACCCAGGAATCCTGCTGAGATTAATCCTTTGATCACAATCTGATCTTCCTGACTGATCGTGATTCGCTTCTGCAACATGGGTAGTATTTGCGTCGGATTTCGAAATACAATATCATCATCAGTGAAGGGGATACCATCCGGACCATTGCGCAATGCAATTATTTTTGCAGCCGTTTCTTTGGGCAATCCTAACAAATGAAGAGAGGTTTTGGTCGCAGTATTAATATTGACGGTACCATCCCCGAACAGAGTCACCAGCGGAGCCAGTCGCTGGACATCCAGCTCCTGAAACCCACGAATCAATCGTAATTCATCGAGATAAGTTAAAACATCATTTTTACAGGAATAGGGTTGTTTCAGCGACTGGTAATACTCACTTTCTGCACCTGCCTTACGGGGAAGTTCATCGCTGTCAATCCAATCCAGGAGAGCATCAACTTTATCCGGGGTCATACCGGGTAATCGAGCCAGAAGGTCTCCCGGCAGTTTATTTAAATTGGGTTTGCGATTTTCATCATATATACCATAAACCAAATTTCTATCTCCAGGAACAGCATTATCAAGATAACCCACCTCGAAATAACCATTCCCACAAGGTACCTTCTGGAAAGCAGCCGGTTGAAAAGCCCAGGGTTCATTCAGAGCATCATAAGGAGGCAAACTATCCTGAGTGGAGGCATCAATCTGTAGTATCTGCATGGCCTGCATCACACCAGCTCGTGCCAACCACTGGGCCTGAATCACTCTCCATCGATAGGAATCCTGTCGTACCGTCGTAACCACTTTCTCTGCAAGGGTGACCCCCGCCAGGGTTAACAGGGCTAACATCCACAAGGCTGTAATGGAGAGGCTTCCCTTCTCCTGTTGTGTTATTTTATGCATCATCCTATTGTAAGGTAAATGTTGTTTGATTTCGTACTGGATAAACTCGATTAATTGCTCTTTCCGTCCGGGACTCTGGTTGCACCTGAACCCGAACCGCTATAGGTAATTGGGTTGGATCCTCCCAGGTATCAACCCATTTCCGTTCTCCCTGAACAACTTTCAGGTAGCTAAAGCGAGCAAATTCCAGAGATGAATACAACTCCTCTACCCGACTATTGCCTCGAAAATCGGAGATGCGTTTAACGAGTTTTCGAGACATCTGTTGAGGATCATATAATTGTTCATAACTGATAGTACAGAGAAATCGCCCCTTGCCGGCGACTTTGACATATCCGGTAAAACGGAGCGCCTCGGCCGTTCCCTGAAAGGCACGTAAATAAAAGTT
>RFIL01000486.1 GCA_003695285.1 Calditrichota bacterium | reverse complement strand
TTTTGAAAACCCGTTAAGAGTATTGAGATAAATTTCTCGGTTGTGGTTGCCACCCAGTTCCCGGGGAGATAAATCATCATGAGAATGATACTCCCGATAGCCCCTGCGATAGTGACCCCATATTCCAGCCAGGAAATTGTTCCGGTAGAAACCTCCGCAATACGATGCATTACCTGAGTATCAAAGTCTTCCGGAAGTAAGACTTCCTGCGATCCGGATTGCAACGATTGGAAAACATGGCGGTAGAGCTGCATCCTGTTGCCACAGTAATCGCATCCCTCCAGATGCTCAATCTGCTGCTCTGATAAAACAGAATGGCCTTCCTCCAGATATCTCTGTAAAATGTCATCATCCAGATGTCTCATAATTGAAGTTCCTCTAAAGTGAGTTCTTTGACAAGGAGGTCTTTCAGATATTTACGGGCACGATGCAAATAATTCTTAACGGTGCCCATGGGGATTCCCGTTATTTTTGCGATTTCCTCATAACTAAAATGTTGTTGATGATACAGGGTTAAAACCACCCGATACTGTTCGGGTATTTGCTGTATCCCCTTTTGAATGATTTCTGCCATTTCTTTTTGATTTAATATTTCATCCGGAGAAGCCAATCGGGTGATCAGTTTCTCCTCTCCTGCTGGAGACCGGTTATCATTATTGTCTCCAAAAAAATCCACGAATGAGAGCGCCTTTTTCTTCTTGAGATGGTTGACCGTGGTGTTGTAAGCAATTCGGGAAATCCAGGTGGAGAATTTTGCCTCCCCACGAAAATTTTTTAAATTCAGATAAGCTTTTACAAACACCTGTTGAGACAACTCGTTGATCTCTTCCCGGGAGGAGGTCAATTGAGAGATGATCATTGCTACCAGATTCTGATAGCGTTGCACAATTTCCGAAAATCGTTCCCGATTCCCCGCTAATATTTCCCGGATGATGTCATGCTCCGGTGTATCCATCAATATCTCTTACAGTTTCTATGTTATCAGCTCTGAATTAATACTTTTGATTTTTTTAGATTACAAAAATTATCACACTGTCCGCCAATCCTTTGAATAGACAATCAGGGGAGAGAAATTGTTGCAATATCAGTAGATTTTTTTTTTGAAATTTTTTTGCAACATATATCCAGCTCAACTGTCTATTCCAGCAGAACCGATAAAAACAGGAGAAGCCATATGGATTTTGAAATTTTAATCCCCATCGCATTTTTTTTCAGTGTTGTCTGGATCATTAAAATTATATCCGACAATCGTATCCGGAATAAGCTTATCGAGAAAGGTCAGTTGGATGACAGAATCCTGCATTATTTCCAACACCCGAGATATCCCCAGCATTTGACCCACTTAAAATGGGGAATTTTTTTCATATTTATCGGGGTCGCGTTTTTCTCACTAACGTTTCTTACCTTTTTAAATGATGCCGGGAAGGTGGGACTCGTTGCCATTTTTGCCGGGGTTGCATTCCTCATTTACTATGTGATTGCTAAACAATATGTAGAAAAGGAAGAGCAACAAATGGCCAGCAGCGAAAGAAATGTTCAGGAAAAACAGGATGACGAATGATGGATATTCCCCTCAGGTGAGCACCTGCATAACTCACCTGAGGGCTAATTTCCTATCCGAGTTTTTTACATTCAAGAGCTATCTCGACTCCGGTTTTAAAACCAGAAGCGTTTCTTTTTTCTCATATACTTTCCCTTTGCTGAAGGGAACATTCCAGCGTTGACCGGTTAACATCACTTCCAGAAAATCATCATAATGCGGGCTGAAGGGATTCCCGGATTGCCCCATATTGCCATTAATGGTAAAACCATCTACATCTGCCCAATCCAGCACATATCGCATACTGGGAGCTACAAAGCACTCAAATTTTCCGGTTTGAGGATTGAACTCTCTCAAATTGGCGTTGAGGGTCCCCTTTCCTCCGGGCATGGGAAAAGGTCCCCGGGATAACCCGAACCACATATCCAGAAATTTTATTTTGGATAATGGATGCTCAATCTGCAAAATACTCACTTCTTTATAGGGCTTTATCTCAAAATTCAGCACTACCATCTGAAGTGCTTTGGCGGCCATATCCTCCAGGGTTTCCACTGTTTCTGAAGTCGTTTTATCATCAATCACCGAGGTGATGGGTTCCGATATCACCTCCTCCAGAATGTATTTCCCCATAGGCCAGTTACCCTGCAGCTCATCCTCGAAAATTGTCTGAGCTAATATTTCCCACCAATAAGAGAATAAAGTCGCCATTCGGGAATTCCCGGCCATGTTTCCATCCCATTGTCGGATTTGTTCCACCAACTCTGTGTGATGGGTTTTTTCCGCAGCAATGGCCAGCAAATTTTTCCATCGTAAAGCATGGGCGGAGATATAATCCAATTGCATGCGCTCCATATCTTTCACGGAATATTGCTTTTTTTCCTGCAGTAGCGTTTTAGCCCGTACAATCCGATAGGGGTCGTAAAACCCCGGAACCTCATATGGCCATTGATCAGAAACGATCTGGTTGTTGCAGCTTGCTATCCACCCTTCTGGGGGATTGAGCACATGGGGGGTCTGTTCCAGTGGATAATACTCGTGCCAGGCCAGATCATCATACTCACCGGGGATCTCCAAAAATGGGTCAAATTCAGCCTGCCGTTTCGGGATGGGGGTGCCCAATTGATACCCGATATTGCCCTGTACATCTGAATACACCCAATTGGCATCCAGCGCCCCGAGTCCGGTAACTGTTTTTCGGAAATCCTGAAAATTCGATATTCTATGGAGAGCCACTGCATTTTCCAGCATGGAGGAAACATTAAAATCATATCCTGCCCAGTGGACAGCTAACACTGAAGCAGAATCCATCTCAATGACCGGACCGGCGGGTGCCTCATAAACAGCTATCTGAAGGGGTTTAGATTTCCCCTGAATTTTAATATCCTCATATCTCATTTTCAGCAACTGATAACCGTTAGAAGTCAACACTTTCAGGGTATCCTCCGGATGGCGTTGATAGCGAAAATAATCAATCACATCCACAGAGGAAACGGTAAAGGCGTAAGCGATGGAATCATTGTGTCCCATGGCAACAAAAGGTAATCCCGGGGCAGTGACCCCGATGATGTTAACCCCCTCGGCAGAATGCAGGCCGGCAATATACCAGAA
>RFIL01000069.1 GCA_003695285.1 Calditrichota bacterium | reverse complement strand
AATCGAATGCCTCCCAACTCCCCATTCCTGTTAGATGAATCCAACAGAGATGGTCCAATCGTTACCCATCCTGTGAATGGGCAGCCGGTGCGCGCTTTAGATCTTATCGGAGAATGGGTGGCGAATGGTGCCCCGGACAATTAATATTCAACATTAACTTTTTCTGAATGCAAAGTGTGTCATCCAATCTATCATGGATGGCACACTTTTTTTAGAGGGGAGTTAGAGAAACCAATTTTTTAATGCGCTCCAGAATTCATCTTTACTGGAAAACAAACGCGGTTCCACCGGAAGCGATTGCAAAAAAATGCTTCCGTAAAATTTTTTTGTAACACGGGTATCCAGGATGATGACCGCTCCATAATCCGACTGATTGCGAATCAATCTACCAAAACCCTGTCGAAACCGTAACACCGCTTCCGGGATGGCATATTCCATAAAAGGATTACCACCCCTTTTCTTAATCATCTCCGTCCGAGCCTGAATGACCGGATCCGAAGGAACATCAAAGGGGAGACGGGTGATTAAGACAACCTCCATGGCTTTTCCGGGCACATCCACCCCTTCCCAGAAGCTATCTGTACCCAGGAGAAAAGAAGTTTCTTCATTCTTAAATCGTGTGATCAACGTGTGACGACTCCCGTCTATACCCTGTCCTAACAGAAGAATACCTTCAGCTTCAAATTCGTCTCTTACTGCCTGATACACATTATTGAGCATCGAATAGGATGTGAAGAGCGCCAGGGTGCCACGGGGCAATTCTCTGGCAAATTCCCTGAAGAGTTCTTTTACCTTTGGCCCATAATCCGGATGACCGGGCTCAGGAATAAAAGTTGGGATGGCTAATAGCACCTGCTCAGGATAATTGAAGGGCGATGGGAGAAGAAGCTTTTCTAATCGCTCCGGTGGGACATGATTCAACCCCACCCGCTGAATAAAATAATGGAAATCTCGATTTACTGCCAGCGTTGCGGATGTGAATATTGCCGTATGTAGTTTGGAATAGAGTTTTTCACTTAAAATCGGGCCAACCTCCAGCGGAGCAGCATATAATCGTGTATCATCGCTATCCATCCGTGAGGGGAGTTCATACCAGAAAACGTAATTTTCCCAACCGGCAATCAGTAAAAATTCCAGATTGTTTTTTAGCGCTTCAATTTGAAGGAGCTGGGAATTGATTTCCTGGGTAATCTGTCGTTGATACTCAAATTTTTCCTCAGGTAGTTCGTTTAAATATTCATAGATATCATGTAAAGCACTTTGTAACCGTTGCAAGTAAATATTAAGTTCGCTGTAAGAAGCATCGAGGGCTTCCATCAGTCGATCATCTTCTGTATAGCGGTGCTTGCTAGCATACTGAACTTCTGATGCCTCGGGGGTTCTTTCACGAAGAAGAGAGGTCAATTCCTTAAAAAAATATTGAACCGTTCGCCAGCTTGCTGTAATCAGTTCGATTAAATCATCGATTTGTCTGTTCAGAGAATCAAGGTGGGAACGTTTTAATGTCCCTTTTTGTATTCTTCTCTTTAATTGGATTAATAACCCGGTTTCAATTCGTTCTCTCACATAGAGCTTGTTGAGAAATTCCCGAAATTCCCAGATATTGATAGAAATGCCCAGATATTCCGTGGCCGTTTTTTCAATGTTATGGGCTTCATCAAAGATGACATTAACATAGTCAGAAAGAATGGCATGCTCCGTGGCCAGATCTGAAAAGAGCAGCGAATGATTGACCAGAACAATATGAGCATCCTTTGCGTTGTTTCTGGCACGCATCAGATAACACTTGTCATAATACTTACAGGATTTTCCCGGACAATAATTATTCTCTGCTATAAATTTTGACCACAACCCATAATTTCTTTCCACCCGGAAGGCATTGTTTTCCGAAATATCCCCGGTTTTAGTATTTTGAACCCAGAAGTAAAGTGGAAGAATATTCTCTCGTTCCCTCTCCGTCAACCGGCTCTCCATATCACTCATTATAGTGGTCCATTTATCGAGGCAGAGATAATTGGCTTTTCCCTTTAATAATACAGCTTTAAAAGGTTCTTTCAAGATGCTATGCAACACTGGCAGGTCTTTAAAAAAAAGTTGTTCCTGTAGATTTTTGGTGTTGGTACTGATAATAACCCTACCATAGGGGCCGTAATTTTTAAGAGCCCATTTAATAGCAGGCACCAGATACGCCAGTGATTTACCGGTACCGGTTCCGGCTTCAACCACCAGAAACTGGCTGTTGTTAAATGCTTCAGCGATAGCATGTGCCATAATAACCTGGGACTTACGAACTTCATATAATCCAAATTCTCTGGACAATTCACCACCTTCTTCAAAGAAACCGGCAACCTCATCCGGGTCAATGGGATTCACTTCAAGCGTCGGAGATGCCTTCCCCTCCCCTGCCCCAATAATGTTATAATGACTGCTGGTGAGAGTAAATTCTTCCCGGGTAATGCCGGATGGTATCTCCACTCTTCCACTGGAGAGCACGATTGCCAGATTTTCAAAGAATGGTTTTATAAAGGCGTTTGTGGGTGCTAAGATGGTTAAAATCTTGTTAATATCCTGAAATTTGGTACGCAGAGCTATTTTTAACAATTCCAGAAATAATTTCCCGGCGGCTTCAGCGTCAGGCAAAGCGCGATGTGCATTTTCCAGTTCCAGTTGAAAATAATTTATCAATGAAGAAAGGCTGTAGGAATTCAAGTAAGGAAGAAATGTTCGTGCCAACAAGACAGTATCTATTTTATAATTCCCAAAAAATTGATAATGAATTTGGTTCTTCGACTTGCGAACACTGTCTCCTTTAACCTTTGCTACATGATGTTCCAAAAAAGAGAGATCAAAGGTCACATTATGGGCAATGATTGGATAATTGTCTACAAAGGACAGAATATCATCAGCTATTTCTTCAAATGATGGAGCGTCATAGACGTCTTCTGATGTGATT
>RFIL01000485.1 GCA_003695285.1 Calditrichota bacterium | reverse complement strand
CTGTTCAAAATTGGAGCATATGCAGAAACCCAGATACCGTTTTCATCCTCATAAATACCGGTATAGCTGGGAATCCCTTTCTCCAGGGTTGGACGCATTTCCGGGCGAATCGCATATCGGTGACCCACATATCGCTCATCCAGCATGACTGTAAACTCAAGAGAATCATCGGAAATCTGGCGGAAGGTGTATATCCCATTTTTTTCAAACCCCAGATACTGGTTTACCATAAACTGTTCAAGGGTGGATTTAATCTCCTGATATTCCGGTGTATGCATACTCTCCTTACCACGAAGGAGTTGATATTTGTCTCCATCGATAGAAATGGAAATGGTATTGGCAGCTAATTGGAGTTGGTTCTGGAGATTTTTTAAAATCAGATTCACATTTTTATTATAATTCAAAAATCCGGTTGATATGGCAGTGATAAATGTTAACACGCTTAATAGAAATGCAAATTTAATGACCAGACGATACCGTGTGGAGGTGTCGAAGTTAGAAGTGAGATTGGATGAAGAATCTTCACTTGTCAAATTGGAAGATTCGATGGGGGATAATTTTTCTTCCTTCATACAATTTTCCTGTAATAGTTTTTTTGATAAAACTGAAAGAGTTGATGACTGAATTCCGCTGTTTTCCGTAAAATATGTTGCAAATCGACCGAATGGGAAGGGATATCTGATATGAGTTTAAATGAATAGAAGGGGAGATGGTAATCATGAGCGATTTTCGCGAAGCCCCAGGCTTCTTGATCCACCAGATGAGCATATGGGGCTAATTTTATCATCTCCTCATGGGAATTTACAGGGTGATCCACAGTAAGACATTTATATTGAGCAGCAGATTCCGCAGTATGAAAAGAGTCACCGGGAATACCTTCAGCCGTTTCTCTTAAAATTTCTTTTATCTGGCAGATTGAACCTATTTTTATCGATTGAGGATGAAGCGTCCCGGCAATACCGGGATTGATAATGTAGCGAATGGAATGCTGATATGTTTCGCAAAATAGACGCGTCTTTTCAAGGGCATTTTTTACCCCTCCACCGGAAATTAACAGGTATTCTTCTTGCGAGCCGTATAAGCCTGGAAAGAAGAATTTGATTTTTCTGAAATGATTTCCGGATAGAAAGGCGGTAGCCTCTCCTCGATGTGCAAAAAGTAGCAAAATTTTTTGATCCGCCGTAAACATTCCTCCCTGTCAATTCTTTGAATAACAAAAATATAAATAAATTGATAACGAAAAAAATGTTTTTCTGTAGGATAGCCTTCAAAATGTTCATCAGATGAAAAAAATATTTTCATTCCTCTTCCCCCAAAAAACCATTGAAAATCAAGGAAAAAGTTTCTAATTTTGATTAGCATTTATTAGCCTGGAGGGGGTTTAAATTTCAGGTGGGGAACAGTATGCATTGGACATTCCCGATGTTTTTTATTTTTTCCCATTTCCCCTTCTTTTGCAAGGCATCCCCAAACATTTTGTCTGGCATATATGGAGGGCGATATCATGGCCAAGCGTTCGCATTTCAGGAAGGATCGCTTGATCCAGCAAAAGCGTCACGATGCTTATCAGGAGGTGACAAAATTACCCGAACCCACTGAATGTCAAAAGTGTCACGCTGTCTATGTTGGAGGTCGCTGGACCTGGAAACGGGTCAAGGAAAACAGCCACCAAACGACCTGTCCTGCCTGTTTACGGATTGAGCAAAATTTCCCGGCTGGAATTGTAGAGCTGAGCGGAGCTTTTTTTCTGGAACATCGTGGCGAAATTCTTAATCTCGTCAGAAATATTGAGGAAAAAGAAAAAGATGCTCATCCTTTGGAACGAATTATGAAGATTGAAGATGATAACTCCAGTAGTATCATTACTACCACAGGAATACACCTTGCCAGACGTATTGGGGAGGCTCTCCATCGGGCTTATAAAGGTGACTACAATTTTCAATATGGTGATCAGGATAAGCAAATTTTAGTTAAATGGGAACGTTAAGGAGAATATAAATGAATTGATAATCGCGCTTGTTGCGTTAGAACCTCATTTTTTCTTTAAGTTTTTCTTCTGACTTTCGATGGTAAAATTCACATCCTGGAACTACTCCTCGTAAGAAACATTCCTTGTGGGTTATGGGCCCCATAACCAGTGCAGGGATATCATTCATTGATGTTGGTCCACATAATCTGTTCAGAACGATGATAGCATTAGGAAATTATTACCACTTAAATTCTTTTAAATATTCATAAAAAGGAGCTTCATCATGTATACACGAAATAAATCCACTGCCCCTACCCGTAAAAGGGATGGGTTAACGTGTCATCTGTTACTTCAGGAAGGAGATGTGCGGAATTCACGGATTGCTGTTACCTGGGTTGAAGTTGAACCAGGTTCCTGCCAGTTACCCCATCGCCATATGCCAGAGCAAATTTATGTAATTATTAAAGGTTCCGGTCAAATGCGGATTGGAGAGACTTTAAAGGAAGTTACGGTGGGGGATGTGGTTTATATACCTTCCAATATGGTGCATGGAATACAAAATTTATCATCAACCGAACAGTTAGTTTATGTGACGGCCGCAACACCTTCTTTTGACATAGCTGCCATGTATGATCAGGGAAAACCGGTGACAGCAACTGAAAAACTTTAGTCACACCAGCAAATCCCTCAGTTCGAATGGAATTTGATCAAGGAAATTTATAAATTACACTTGATTCAGAAAATTAACCGATTTATATTCCGCCGCCTGAAACAAAAGACGAACATAACATTCATAACTGTTGGAGTTAAAGCCTATGTACGCCATTGTAGAGATCAGTGGAAAACAATTTCGTGTTGAGCCGAATGTAAAATTAAAAGTGCCCTATCAGCATAAAGAAGTGGGTGATACGGTTGAGTTTGATCGGGTTCTCCTGTTGCATGATGGCTCAGAAGTAAAAGTTGGTCATCCGGTAGTCGAGGGCGCAAAGGTCCAGGCGAAAGTCGTGGAACATGGTCGGGAGAAGAAGATTATTGTTTTCAAGAAAAAACGCCGCAAAGGTTATAAAGTAAAACGCGGGCATCGCCAGCATTTTACTCGAATTGAAATTGAAAATATTGCAAGCTAACAAGTCTGGAGGACATTATGGCTCATAAAAAAGGTGTTGGTAGTTCAAGAAATGGTCGTGATAGTCAATCCAAGCGGTTGGGTGTTAAAGCCTTCGGGGGGCAATTTGTGACGGCCGGTAGTATTATCATTCGTCAGAGAGGCACCAAATGGCATCCCGGTAACAATGTTGGCCGCGGTGGAGATGATACCCTCTTTGCTTTGATTGACGGTAAAGTGAAATTTGAGCGGAAAGATAAACACCGCTTAAAAGTTAGTGTTTACCCCGTTGACTAAGGTTTGGTTCAACGAAGATTTCAAGGGAATCCTGAGAGGGGTTCCCTTTTTTTTTGTTCCCCCCAGAACTCTGACCCTATTGATAAAAATTGATGAATTCCTCAGGATAAATGATTAAATTGTATTGTAATTCTCCTTGAAGTATAAACCAAACTGCAGGAGGGTATCATGCCGAAGTTAACATATCTGGGACATTCTGCTTTTCTTCTGGAGGGAAGTAATGCCACACTGGTGATAGATCCGTTTTTAACGGATAATCCCCTCGCCAAAACAAAACCTTCTGACATCCGAGCTGATTATGTGCTGATTACTCATGGTCATGGCGATCACCTGGGCGATAGCATTCAGATTGCTAAGAATAACAACGCTACCATTATTTCTACTTTTGAAATGGTGAACTATTGTATGGCAAAGGGAGCGAATGGTCATCCCATGCACATAGGTGGAGCATATAACTTTCCATTTGGAAGAGTGAAGTTAACCATTGCTCACCATGGTTCTTCTACACCTGATGGTGCATACATGGGGCAACCCAGCGGAATGTTGATTACCATGGATGGGAAAACATTGTATCATGCCGGAGATACCGCATTATTTTATGACATGAAACTTATCGGTGAGATGAATAAAATTGATGTCGCCTGTCTACCGATCGGGGATAACTTTACCATGGGAATTGATGACGCGGTAAAAGCCACAGAGTTTTTAAACCCCCAATTAGTCATTCCCATGCACTATAAGACCTTTGAAGTCATCGATGTTAATCCCAATGAATTTGTTGAAAAAGCATCGGCAAAAGGATTTAAAGCCAGAATCATGGAAGTGAATGAAACCATTGAATTCTAAGAAAATCCTTTTTCTACATGTGATTCTTCCGGCTGTCGGGACAATCCCTGACAGCCTTTTTTATAATCAGAGGTGTGATAAGGGAAATTTATTTATTTTGGATTGATGAGGGTTGTATTGCATATTTTGAATTGGATCGAATGATGTATAAAAAGGAATGGAATGAGACAAACACGTACTTCCCGTCGATTGGACGACGATAGAATTACTGAAAAAGTGTATGATGTCCGTTTGTTAAAACGGCTGTTATATTATGGTAAACCTTACTGGATTCTCATTGCTGCCGCAGTCACCATGATTATCATTGCCGCTTTGCTGGAAACGGTAGGGCCCTATCTGACAAAAGTAGCGGTGGATAATCACATCATTCCCGGGGAATATAACGGCCTTCTTACGGTCGTTGGCTTATATGTAGGAGTATTGTTGGCAAATTTTGGGATTAAATATCTACAAATTCTTCTGACTCAATATTTAGGTCAGAAAATCATTTATGATCTTAGAAATGAGATTTTTTCCCATCTACAGCGACTGCACCAACAATTTTTTGATAAAAACCCGGTGGGGAGATTGATGACCCGGGTAACTTCCGATGTCGAGGCTCTGAATCAGATGTTTACTCAAGGATTGGTGATGATCTTCGGAGATATCTTTCTCATCAGTGGTATTGTCATCATGATGTTGTCCCTGCACACCGGATTAGCATTATGGACTTTTTCCGTGTTGCCAATACTGTTTGTCATCACCTTTTTGTTTCGGAGTAAAGTTCGGGCAGCATATAACCGCATCCGTTATTATCTGGCGCAGATAAATTCTTATCTTCAAGAACGTATTTCCGGGATGAGTATTGTTCAGGTATTTAACCGCGAAAAAGAAGATTTTGAAGTTTTTAAAGACATCAATTGGAAACATACCCGGGCGTTTATTAAAACCATTTTTTATTATGCGTTATTTTATCCTGCAGTGGAAATCGTCAGTGCCACCGCACTCGCCATAATTATCTTTCGTGGAGGCTGGCTGATCAAAAGCTCTACGGTTACTCTGGGCTTGTTAATTGCTTTTATTCAATATGCCAAGATGTTTTTCCGTCCCATCAGCGATCTATCGGAAAAGTATAACATCTTACAGTCGGCTCTGGCATCTTCAGAACGAATTTTCAAGTTGCTGGATACCGAACCAGCCATTGTCTCTCCACCGAATGCCTATCGCAAGGACCGCTTGCAGGGGGAAATTGAGTTCAGAGATGTAGAATTCGCTTATGATGAAGCACCTGTCCTTAAGGGGGTTAACCTACATATTCCACCCGGAAGTCGATATGCCATTGTTGGACATACCGGAGCGGGAAAAACAACCCTGTTCCGGTTGTTGGGTCGTTTTTATGACATCCAGAAAGGTGAAATTCTGATAGACGGTGTTAATATTAAAGACTGGGATTTGCAAAATTTACGGAGTCACATGGCTATTGTTCTCCAGGATGTATTCCTCTTTTCCGGTAGCATTCTGGAAAATATCCGATTAGGTCGGAGTGACATCAGCCCGGAACAGGTTGAGGAAGCCTCTCGAATGGTAAATGCTCATGACTTTATCGTGAAACTTCCCGGAGGTTATCAATTTAATGTTGCCGAAAGAGGAGAAAATCTCTCCGTCGGTCAAAAACAGCTATTGAGTCTGGCCCGGGCACTGGTTGTCAATCCGGATATTCTATTGCTGGATGAGGCTACCGCTAATATTGATAGTGAGTCAGAGGCCTTAATCCAACAAGCGCTGGAAGTTGTTTTACAGAATCGAACAGCTCTGGTTATTGCCCACCGGCTTTCCACTATCCAGCATATGGATCAAATTGTAGTATTTCATAAAGGAGTGCTGAGAGAGCAGGGAACCCATCAAGAACTGTTGAAAAAGCGGGGAATCTATTATAAGCTATACCAGCTTCAGTATCAGGAGCAAGCTGCAACCTACTCATCTCCTCCGGTTTCAGGAATCATTGCAAACAAGGGATAGTAGGAGTTGGTGACTAATAACGATTGGGGATTGTAGTGGGAGGATAGCAGGGAGGGGGAATATATTGTTTTAGAAAAAATTCCCCCAAAATTTTTATTGACTAACTAAACGACACAAGTTAAATTCGAATCAATTAATGATGTTGGAGGGTACTCGAGTTGTCAGAGCGGTTTCCTAAAACCTATGTTTCTGCCCGAGAATTCGTGGAGAGCTGGGACAAAGAAATTTATGAACTAACGAATCTCGACTATTTTATTTTTTTAATGATAAATCATCTGGGGAACCAGATTGAACGTAGTCATTTATTCCATGATCCCGATGATTCCTTATTAGCGTTAGATTTTGAAAGCATTGGTACCTTATGCTTTAACTTAGGTGATGCTTTTGAATACTATATTGAAAACAAATATTTTAATCCATCCACCGGCTCTCTCCCTACATCGAATCCTCCGGATATAGATGATCGATTTGTATATCACGAACGATTGAAAAACCTACAATCACTTGCCCAGCAGGATGTGGAAAAAGAACATATTCTGAGAATTGAATTGATGGACTATGTCATTTTTGATACCCTTCTCCAGTTTTATTTTGAGGAAGTTGGTTTGGAGTTTGAAGAAGGAGACCGGGAAATCAATGAAATGGCTTTCTTCATTGAAGATGCTATGATCGAATTTATCCGAAATGAAGGCAAAAACCTGCTTCAAAGACCCCACGATCCTGCTACAGATTTTTTTGAGCGCTTGATTGAAAAGGAGGAGATGCCCTCCAGCCCAGATACCTGGGAAGAAGATAAAGAGTGGTTCGACCAGGAAAATGAATTTGAGTTTTATGAATCTCCCACAGTAGAAGTGGAAGAAGTGGTCGACCACTTCTTAGAAGAATGTGATTGCAATCTGGAAAACTTTGCGGATGTGGTGAGAGGCGTCAAATTATTCCAGGAGTTTCTGGTTGAACATGCTGGCGTTACGGATATTTACCAACTCAATGAGGATCATTTTCTGGAGTTCCTTTCGGTATGGTTGGTTCAAAGATTTGTGGAAGAAGATGAATCCCATTTGCCGGGTATTTTTCAAGCTCTGGCACGATTCGTGACCTGGTTAAATTCCCACTATAGCCTGGATTATAAAAGAGTGTATTTGCATTATTATGATCGCGTCAAAACGGAAGTGCCCAGGGTTATTAAAGCGTTGAAACAATATCTTCAAGAGTGTAATATCTTTGATATCCTCTACCATCGAGACAATCCGGATACCACCCAATTGCAGGGGTTATATGAAATTTCTAAAATTCGAAGCCGATTGAACAAAACCATGGATTTACTGGATATTCACGGTTACCAAACGATTGAAAATGTTAAATTACCTTCCAGTGCTTTTACCAAATTACAGAATGGAGATTTCTTTCAAGCAACGCTGATCTTAACTCCAACTGGATGGGAAATTCTGGAGATTGAGTATATTTATCCCAAAGTTTCCAAAAGGTTTGTGTATTGAAAAATAAGAAAAATTAGAAAAAGATAATATAATATGTCTTGACAAGTAATTCAGATAAAAGTATATTAAATTCTTAGGCGATGAGGCTCTCTCCTAAATAACCTCCCTCCTTAAATTAATTTTAGATTGGCCTCATCGCCGTTTTTTTTTAAGCATGTAAGACATGCTTTTTTTTTGCTCTAAACAGAACCCCACACCAGTTCACCTGTTTATTAATTTCAGCTACTGATGGTTATTGAAGAAATTGAAAGTAAAATTCCTTCAGAGTAAATTCTGATGTAACATAACTACATCCTATCCGTATTGGTTTTTGAAACAACATTACAACGAGAAGATGTTTGAGGTGATCATAATGAAGAGATTTCTACTATTGGCTTTGTGGCTCATGTTCCCAGCGGTTCTCATCTCACAAAATTCCATAACACTCTCAAATATATCATATGGAGAAATCCAAGTTGCCGGATTTCAATTAGACGAAAAGCACTCCATTAGTATCGAGGCGATTGGTTTGGGGTTTGATAGGGAAGAATATCGTTATCACAGCAGGTTTGACGATCCTGAAAATATGTACGCTTATGCCTGGATCTTGAATGCAGATACACGCCAATTGGTCTGGCGGATGACCCCGGAAAATACCAAAAAGCTTCGATGGAGAAGTTCACTAAGAAAATTTGATGGTGAAATCGAATTACCACCAGGACGATATGAGCTATACTTTACTGCCTTTAAGCCTCGAAAAAGGTATCTCTTTTTCAATGATGTTCCCAGTTTGGGAAAATGGTTGCAACGATTGCTGAGGGGAGAAGAAGTGGGTGAAGCAGAGGAAAGTGAGTTTTTTATCACGTTGCAAGGAATGGATCGCATCTATACCAGGCAAGAAGTATTTGAATTTCAAAAACACTTAAAGAACAGAGCTATAGTGAGCCTGACCGATGTTGAAAACTCCGGGTACTATGAGGAGCACTTTACATTATCCGAGCCGGGTCTCTTTGAGGTCTATGGGGTAGGGGAATCTCTGGAAGACGGAGAATATGATTATGGTTGGATTGTAAATACCCAGACCGGTCAGAAAATCTGGGAGATGAGTGATGAAGAAAGCGAATATGGGGGTGGGGCCGGGAAGAATAGAGTGTGGAGGACCACACTCACCCTCGAGCCGGGAACCTATAGTGCATTTTATCTTACCGATGACAGCCACTCTCCCGAACAATGGAATGCCAATCCACCCTATGATCCGAACTTTTGGGGAATCACAATTTGGGGAGTTCCCGGAAAATTTTCCCCGGAGAGTGTTAAGGAATCAGTCATTCCCGAAGAAATGGATGTGATCCAATTAACTCGTTTGCACAATGATGAGTTCGTTTTTAAAGATTTCAGGGTTACCAGACCCATAAAATTGCATCTTATAGCCCTTGGGGAAGGCGATGACGGTGAAATGTATGATTATGGATGGATTCGCAATCTGGAGACTGGTGAGGTGTTTTGGGAGATGGAATACGCCCAAACTCAAAATGCTGGAGGGGCTAAAAAAAATAGATTAGCGGATCTTCGGCTCGATTTCCCTCCCGGTCTGTATCGAGTTTATTTTGTCACTGATGATTCTCATTCCTTTGAGGACTGGAACGCCTCTCCTCCACCACGGCCGGAACGTTGGGGGATTACCTTGAGTGTCATGAATGAGACGGATAAAGATGGCATTCAGGAGGTAAAAGAGCCCCTGTTTCGTCCTCTGGTCTCCATCCTCAAGGTCGGTGATAATGAACATGTAAAACGAACCTTTCACCTGTCAAAAGTGACTCCTCTTCGGATTTTCGCGGTTGGTGAAGGTAGTGATGGAGAAATGTATGATTTTGGCTGGATTGAGGATGAGAAGGATGGTTCCATAGTATGGAAAATGGAGTACGACCAAACCCAACCAGCCGGAGGTGCCTCCAAAAATCGATTGGAAGAAGATTTTTTAACTCTCCCGTCAGGCGATTATGTAGTTCATTACCAGAGTGATGGGTCTCACTCCTATGACTCCTGGAATGCCGCTCCACCCGCACTTTCAGAACAATGGGGAATTACGGTCTCCGAGATG
>RFIL01000484.1 GCA_003695285.1 Calditrichota bacterium | reverse complement strand
TTGACATTTATACCGATCGCCCCTATGTAGGGCCGCTGACCCGATTTTTTCGAATGCGAGCGAGACGGTTTCATTAAGGTGAAGGAGTAGAATGAAAGAGATTGTTGAGCGATATATCCTTCTTCTTTGTTTCTCTATTGGGATAGGGGTTAGTTTGACCCTCCCGTGTGTTTCCCAGTCAGCCTTAATAGAAGTACAATCAAGGGTTGATAAGTCCGAAATTACCATTGGGGATCGAATTACTTATTCTCTGATAATTGACCATCAGCAGGGAGTTCGAATTAAAACCCCCGGAGAGGGGACACACCTGGGTGAATTTGAGATAAAAGATTATCAGATTCATCCACCGGAAGTCAAAGGTGACCATCTCATCCGCCGTTTTGATTTTGTTATTACCAGCTATGACACCGGGACTTTTGAGATTCCACCATTTCCAATCGGCTTTTTACCGACAGACACATCTTCTCATTATCAGTTTATTATGTCCGAGGCAATCACCATTCGGGTGAATAGTGTGGTCAACAATCCTGATGCGGTACTAAAAGACATCAAACCCCCATTCTTTCCGGGAATGAATGTCTGGCAATGGGTGTTGTGGGGAGTGGTGGCCGTTCTGATAATTGCCACGATTGTGTTCCTGTTCTGGTATCTACGAAAGAAGAAAACCGGAGAACCCATTTTCAAGAAGGAGGTTATTCGCCCGGCTCATGAGATTGCACTGGAAGAGCTGGAGCTGTTATTAAAATCCGATCTCCTCTCCCGCAAGCAATATAAGGCGTTTTACGAATCTCTGTCAGGTATTCTCCGCCGTTATCTGGAAAACCGGTTTTACCTACCGGCGATGGAAGAAACCACCACCGAAATTCTGGACTCTTTACGGGAGGTTGATATTTCAGAACAGGACCTGCTTCTGACTAAAGCGATACTGGAACTGAGTGATATGGTAAAATTTGCAAAATATATCCCGGAACCAGAAGAGACCACTAAAGCAATAGAACATACCCGTACGGTGATTGAATCAACCCGTCAACGATTGTATATACCTGAGGAGAGTGTCTCGGTGGAAACGGGAACGACGATGACTCAGAAACCACAAGTTTCTTCAGATGGGAAACCCCAGACAGAATCTCAACAAAATTTGACTTCCAACAATGGAAATGGATAAAACAATTTTGCCACAGAAGATAGGATGGAGGTGAAAAGGTGATTGAGGTTCAAAAACTAACCCGTTACTATGGTGAGACTCTGGCGATAGAAGATGTTTCCTTTCAAGTAGGAAAAGGGGAAATAGTGGGATTGTTAGGACCCAACGGTGCCGGTAAAACCACCACCATGCGTATTATCACCGGATATATGCCCCCAACCTCAGGGACAGCTAAAATCAATGGGTATGATGTCCTTGAGGAACCTCAGGAAGTGAAACGCCGGCTAGGGTATTTACCGGAGAATCCTCCCCTTTACCCGGATTTACGGGTCTCTGAGTATCTTGCATTTGTCGCTCGTTTGAAGGAAATCCCATCAGGCGAGATCGAGCGCGCTATTGATCAGGTAATTGAAAAAGCAGCCCTACAGGAAGTCAGACATAAAGTCATCGGTGCTCTTTCCAAGGGGTATCGTCAGCGGGTGGGGTTGGCCCAGGCCCTTTTGAATGACCCGCCGGTGTTAATTCTCGATGAGCCCACGGTCGGATTAGACCCGCGGCAGATTATTGAAATCCGGGAGCTAATTAAAGCCCTGGCCGGGGAACACACCGTGGTTTTATCCACCCACATTCTCCCGGAGGTTGAGATGACCTGCCAGCGGGTGGTAATTATCAATGACGGAAGAGTGGTGGCTGAAGACACTCCGGAGAATTTAACCACTCGGGCCAGTGGAAATTTACGGATTATGCTGGAAATTCAAGGGGATGGTTCCCGGGCCACCCAATTGATAAAGCAGATGCCGGGTGTTCAAATGGTGCAAGAACAATCACCGGAGGTCAATGGGCATCTGAAACTCCTGGTTGAATGTGAACGGGATTTACGCAGTGAGATAGCCCGCACCATAGTCGAAAATGGTTTCTCCCTGTTCGAATTAACCGCTGAAAAATATTCTCTGGAAGACATTTTCTTAAAGTTAACCACTCAGGAGGAGGTGCTGGAAGAATGAAAAAGACAGTGGCTATTTTCCAGGCTGAAATGAAACATTTCTTCTATTCTCCCATCGCCTATGTGGTGATTGCCCTTTTTACCGTGATAGTAGGCTACTTCTTTTATTCTAATCTGAGCTGGTTTGTTGAGCAACAGTATATGGATATGATGCGTTCCAGCCAGTTCGGGGGAATGGGACGAGCCCGGTTAAATGTCAATCTCCATGTCATCACCCCCTATTTCTTTAATGTAGCTTTGATTTCGTTATTTATTCTTCCGCTGGTGACCATGCGTTTATATGCGGAAGAAAAAAAGGCGGGCACAGTAGAACTTCTTTACACAACACCGGTTTCGGTGGGAAATATTGTGATAGGTAAATGGCTGGCCGGGGTGGTGTTTTATCTGATCATGCTTGCCCCCACGGTGGTCTTTAATCTGCTGTTGTTTCTATATGGTAATCCTGACTCACTACCGGTTTTGGCGGGGTATCTGGGATTGGTTCTTTTTGGAGGAGCTTTCGTGGCAGTGGGGTTATGGATCTCTTCCCTTACTGAAAACCAGATAATTGCTGCGATAGGTTCCTTTGGTTTATCTCTTCTGTTGTGGGTTATCAGTTGGGCGGCGGAGTTTTCAGGTGAACTACTGGCGCCCGTGTTTAAATATCTATCCATCATTAACCATTTTGAAGACTTTGCTCGAGGTATCCTGGATACACAACACCTTGCTTATTACCTTTTGCTCATCTCAACAGGTATGTTTTTGACCTTTAAATCCATTGAGAGTTCACGATGGAAAGCATAAATGATGGTGTTCAGATGAAAACGAAGGTGAGGTAGGATGATGATCGCACAAATACGAGAACGATTTCCTCAGATGGCTTTGCTGTTTGGGTTCCTGCTGACCATTTTGGCCCTGGTATACCGCTATGGTTTTCCCTTTCAGCCTCGCTGGATCTTTACCACCCTTATAGGGTTGGGGGTGTTGTTACTCTTGGTGGGATTATTCCAAATCTATCAACTTCGGAGGCGTTCCATCAGCCACCGTGCGCTTCGTTATGGGGCCAATACTCTGTTTGTCACCATCCTGTTTCTGGGTATAGTGGGAATGCTGGCCTTTCTGACTACCCGTCATCATATCCGGAAAGATTTAACCGAAAAGGGCTTATATAGCCTGGCTCCCCAAACCGTTCAATTATTAAAACAACTCACCCGGGATATTCAGATAACGGCCTTCTACAAAACCGGGGAGGAAGAGTTGACACGCCAATGGTTGGAAAATTACGCTTATTATTCTTCCCGAATTCATTATCGTTTTGTAGACCCCCTGGAGCAGCCGGCTCTGGCGAAACAATATGGAGATGTTGATTATGCAACAATTGTGGTTGAGAGTGGGGCTAATCAGGTTAAAATTGATGGAAACGAATTAAGTGAAAACAAATTGACCAACGCCATTCTGAAAGTTACCCGCACGCAGAGTAAAACCATCTATTTTTTAACCGGGCATGGCGAACATGATGTTGAAAGTGAAGAAACGGCTCCGGATGGATATAGTTTATTAGCTCAGGGGTTACGGGATGAAAATTTCACAGTGAAGACATTGAACTTTGTTGAGACCCGAGGGATTCCCTCTGATTGTGCAGCTCTGATTATTGCAGGAGCCAGGAGTGATCTTCTCCCCTTTGAGCGTGATTCGCTGAAGGCTTATCTGGACCGTGGGGGAAAACTGGGGGTATTTCTCGACCCCGGTGCAAAATCGAACCTGGTGAGTTTATTAGAACAATATCCTCTGGAGGTCGGCAATAATCTTATTCTGGATGTTAGTGGGATTGGTCAGCTCTACGGGATGGGACCCCAGGTAGTCCTGGTAAGTAAATATGAAAATCATCCAATGTTTCAGGAGTTTGATTTAACCACCTATTTCCCGGAAGCCTGTTCTGTGGTTAAAAAGGAATCCCAGAGTGATTCTATCGAAGTTCAGGAGCTCTTTAAGAGTTTACCCACTACCTGGGCAGAGACAGATTATGACAGGGAACCCCTGGAGTATAATGAGGGAAAAGATATCCAGGGGCCGGTATCAATGGCTGTTTCTGTTACGGTTCAAATTGATAGCGTGAAAAGGGCACGGTTGTTGGTCATTGGGGATAGTGATTTTGCCACCAATCAGCACATTCAGAATGCCGGGAACCGAGACCTGGCATTGAATCTGATCAACTGGCTGGCAGAGCAGGAAGATATGATAACAATCAGACCTAAAGAGATTGAGGATCGCCGGGTAACAATTACTGCCGATCAAAGTGCACTGATTCTGCTGATCAGTGTCTTTGTTATTCCATTGGTGACGGTGGTAGCAGGAGTGGTAGTATATTTTAAACGTCGGAAATAGGGGATTCTTGCTATGGGAAAACAGTCGACATTTATCATCCTCGCAATTTTCATCGCCATGGCAGGGTACATCTATCTGGTGGAGGTCAAACAAACGGAACGCAAAGAAAAAGAGAAGGAAGAAGCCACGCGAGTGTTCCACATCAATGCGGATAGTCTGAGTGAAATCCGCATTCGCAATACGCATGGCGAATTTACTTTTCAGAACCAGGGGGAAACCTGGGGAATCGTGAAGCCGGTACAAACAGCGGCCAGTGAAACCGCAATTCATTCTCTTCTGGAGGATATTAAGGAATTGAAATGGGATAGGAAAATTTCCATTACCCCGGATCGGCTGGAAGAATTTGGGGTGAAAAATGCTTCAACAGCGATCCGGTTAACCGATGAATCCGGAGCCAGGGATTCCTTGTTCATCGGAGACGAAACCCCGGTGGGGAATTTTGTGTTTGCCACCCGAAGTGATACCATCATTTATACCATAGAGAAAAGTTTTAGCTCTGTTCTGAACAAACCCCTCCATGATTGGCGAGATAGACGTCCGCTTTATTTTGACAAACCACTGGTTAAAGAGCTGGATGTCTTCCAACCCGGCCATAAAGTGATATTTGCAAAGGATGAAAAAGGGGATTGGCAGATAAGCAATATCCAGCGTCCGGCAGAAAATTATCGGGTGAATAGTTTGTTAGAGAGGTTGCAATCTCAGAGTGCAACCGATTTTATTGATGATCCCGGAACTAAACTTAATGCCTATGGTTTGAAGAAACCGGTTATCCGGGTGGTGGTCAAATTAGAAGGCGGAAAGAAGAAGGAATTGTGGATCGGAAAAAAAGATGGAAATTATTACTATGCTCGAGATATATCTCGCACACCGGTGTTTAAGGTGAGTGAAATGCTGGTAGATGATCTCACCAAACCTGTCAACAGTTATCGTGATAAAAATTTGGTGATGGTGGATACCGACTCCATCGATGGTTTGGAGATCAGTTACCAGGACACGTTGATAACCCTGAGGAAGGATACTCATAACCGTTGGTATCTTGACCAACCGGAGATGCCCCAGGCGGATCCGGATGAGGTCGAAACGTTATTGAATCATATACGTTTTGCTTCCATTGAAAAATTCGTCGAAGATGAACCACACGATTTGGAAGTATACGGTCTGGTTACACCGACCTTATCAGTCCGATTATTTAAGCAGGGAGAACAATTGCTGGAAATTCGGCTTGGTAAAGAGAACGATGAGCAGATTTATGCTACGACGAGCCAATTTAATTCAGTATATCTGGTTCGGAAGCAATTCCTGAAAGATTTAAAGATAAAAGAAAGTGACCTGCGAATCAGTAAGGAGAAAGAAAAGAGCTAACTTAAATTTTTACTGGCTATTTTAAACTACGTAAGGAACTGTTAGAAAAAGATGTTTCGATTTGCGAATCCCGAATATTTAATATTACTGGTCTTGATACCCCTGTTGGGAGTGTATTATTGGCGGCGGGGTGCTCGATTACGGGCAAGGATGAAGTTCTCAACCTTGCGCTATGCTCGGCAAGCTCCTCGCTCCTGGAGACAGGTTTTCCGGCAACATCTATATCTGGTGCGGCTGGCTATTCTGTCTTTGTTAATTTTAGGGTTAGCACGACCCCAGTCTGGCAGTCGACAGGAAGAAGTCATTACCGAAGGAATTGATATTATGCTGGTGCTGGATGTGAGTACCTCCATGCTGGCGGAAGATTTTAAACCGAAAAACCGGATTGAAGCTGCCAAAACCGTCGCCAGAGAGTTTATTCAGGGACGAAGGAATGATCCCATTGGGCTGGTCATCTTCGCCAGAGAAGCGTTCACCCAGTGTCCATTGACACTCGATTATGGGGTCTTGCTGCAAATTTTGGAAAAAACGGAGGTCGCCAATCCAGAATGGGATGGGACAGCGATTGGAAATGGCATCGCCACGGCTGTCGCTCGCTTGAAAGATGGGAAAGCTAAGAGTAAGGTGATTATCCTCTTAACCGATGGGGAAAACAATGCCGGAGAAGTGGACCCTATTACCGCTGCCCAAATTGCCCATACTTTTGATATCCGTATTTACACCATAGGTGCCGGTACTCGTGGCACAGCCATGTATCCCTTTGACCATCCCATCTTCGGGAAACAATACAAACCGATACCGGTGGAAATCGATGAAGAATTGTTAACACGGATAGCGGAAATTACCGGGGCGAAATATTTCCGGGCGACCAACACCGAAAAATTACGATCCATTTATAAAGAAATTGGAGAATTGGAAAAAACCCGGATTGAAGTAAAAGAATTTACCAAGTATCATGAAGAATATCTGCTCTATGCTCTTATAGCCTTTGCTTTAATCGTCGTGGAGCTGATTGCTAATCATACAATTTTGCGAAAATTACCTTGATTTGAGGAACCATGTTAAGATTTGCGAATCTTGAATTTTTTCAACTTTACTGGTTGATTCCTTTGTTAGCCCTGTTTCTCATCTGGGCCTTCCGTTATCGGCGGAGATTGCTTCGTCAGTTGGGAGATGAAGAACTCATTGCCCAGTTGACCGCCAATCTCAGTCGAAGAAAACAACACTGGAAGTCGGTTTTAATCCTTCTCGCACTGTGCTTTCTGATATTGGGGTTGACGGATCCTCAAATTGGCACACATCTGGCAGAAGTGAAACGGGAAGGCATCGACATCTTTATTGCAGTGGATGTATCTAAAAGCATGCTGGCCGAGGATGTGGCGCCGAATCGTCTGGAGAAAGCAAAACATGAGATTGGCAGGTTTATCAATGGTTTACAGGGGGATCGGGTGGGATTGATTGCATTTGCCGGTTTAGCCTTTGTCCAGTGCCCTTTGACTCTTGATTATAGTGCGGCACAGCTATTCCTGGATGAAATAGATGTGAATACCATCCCGCAACCGGGAACAGCCATTGCGGATGCCATCAATACCGCACGAAGGTCGTTTGTTAAAAAGGATTTAAAACACAAGGTGCTTATCCTGATAACTGATGGCGAAAACCATGAAGGCGATCCCTTTGAAGCCGCTGAGGAAGCTTCCAGAGAAGGAATTATCATTCATACCATTGGCATCGGTTCTCCGCAGGGTGCACCCATACCCGAGTACGATCGGTATGGAAATCGGACCGGGTACAAAAAGGATCGTCAGGGAAGAGTGGTAACGACCCGCCTCGATATTGAAACCCTGGAAACCATTGCACAAAAAACCGGAGGGCGATTTTTCTTCTCCGGACCCGGTGGAACTGATTTAAGCGAAATTTTCGATGAAATTTCCCAAATGGAAAAAAAGGAGCTGGCCAGTCGGGAATTCACCCAGTTTGAGGATCGTTTCCAGATTTTTCTGTTTCTGGCAATGGCTTTACTGGTCATAGAAGCTGTTATGAGTGAACGACGTCGTAAGAAGCGGGGAAGGGCATAGATGACAATGCATAAGGTAACAGTTTATATATTGGGGATTTTGTTTGTTTCCCAGTTCATGATAGCGGAAAGTACGCAGGCACTTCTTAAAAAAGGGGTAACGGCTTACAAGAATCAGCAATGGGAAGAGGCTCTCAACGCCTTTCAACAAGCGCTGAAGGAAGAACCGGATAATCCGTTAATCAACTTTAATGCCGGGAATGCTTTCTATAAACTGGGTAAATATGAAGAGGCGTTACAGGCTTTTCAGAAGGCACTGAATACCAGAGAAATCTCTTTGCAGGAGATGGCATACTACAACATGGGAAATACTCTGTATCAGCTTCAAAAATATGCAGAAGCCATTGATGCCTATAAAAAAGCGTTAGATTTGAATCCCGAAGATACCGAAGCAAAGTATAATCTGGAACTGGTTCGTGCCAAATTGAAAGAGCAATCCGACAAACAAAAACAACAACCACCGCCACCGCAGAAAAAGATCGAGCCTTCTGAATTTGCTGGACAGCTTAAAGAAGAAGCAGAAAAGCTCATTTTACAACATCGTTATAAAGATGCCTATTACCTGATGATTCAGGGGATGAATTCTGATTCAACTGTTGCAGCTTACCAGGGTTTTATCTCTCGTTTGAAAGATGTGGTGGAAATTGAGGAGGGAGAGGGAGCATGAAATACATTCGTTCAATGATGTTGCTGTTTCTGGTATTGGGGACCATGATTTATGCTCAGAGCGCAGATGACTATTACCATCTGGCAGCGCGGCATTACATTCACAGTGAAATTCCCGAGGCATTACAACAGATTGAACTGGGATTAAGGATAGACCCGACCCATGAAAAGCTGAATGCGCTAAAGGAGAAGATTGAAAAAGAACAGCAACAGCAGCAGCAACAGCAACAACAACAGCAGAACCAACAAGATCAGGAAGACCAACAAAAACAGAAGTCACAGTCTCAGCAGGAGCAACAGCAGCAACAAGACCAGCAGCAACAGGAACAACAACAGCAAGATCAACAAGAATCCGAGGAACAGAACCAGGAACAGCAAAATCAGAATCAGCCTGAAGAACAAAAAGGGCAAAAACAGGAGGAACAGCAGAAACAAGCTCAACCTCAGGAGTTGAAGGAAAAGAAAGAATTAACCAGGGAGGAAGCAGAACGAATTCTGCAGGCGTTAAAAAGCAAGGAAAAAGAAAATAAAAAACTCCGTCGAATTCCGCTCAGGAGGAAGCGAAAGGTGGAGAAAGACTGGTAAATGGCACCTGTTCCATAAACCTTTTTTTTAATGATTGTGTTCACTATGTGATTAAAAAATGTAAGAGACTATGAAAAATAAATTCCAAATCACTACGAGGGAAAAGTTTTACAGAATTTTATGGGGTACCCCCTTTATTCCCCTAATCGTATTATTATTGTCAGCTTTGGGAATCTCTCAGGAGCTATCCTTGACAGCCTCTGTAAGCAAAAACCCGGTGGGAGTGAATCAACAGTTTCAATATCAACTGGAGGTGAAAGGGGGATTTCAAAGTATTCCCAATCCCGAATTACCGGATTTTACGGATTTCCACATTATCAGCGGTCCCAATGTTTCCAGTAGTTTTCAGTATATCAATGGGCAGGTCACCAGCAGTAAAGTTTTTTC
>RFIL01000483.1 GCA_003695285.1 Calditrichota bacterium | reverse complement strand
GTTCCATAGATAAACCGCGCGATGACGTTTCCGTCCGCATCGAGCTGAAGGATCGGATTTATCTGATCGCCGTAGACCAGATAATACTCAACCGTGCCGTCCACGGCCTTTCCAACCCTGCGATTCCGGCCGTCGATCGTATAGTGAATCTTCCTTCCGTCCGGAAGCTCGACGTCGGTGAGATTGCCGAAGACGTCGCAGGTGTACGTGGTGGTTCCGTTTTCGTCGATCTTCGATTGCATCTCGCCGTTTGCCGTGTAGGTAAACGTGGTGCTTCCGTATCTGAGCAGCCTGTCCTGGTCGTAGTAGTAAGTTCCTACGGCTAAAATGGAATTTTCCATCTGTGAATTGCATTTAATTTCTACTTCGGATTCAATACGATCACAAACCATCAATCTCATCACCTTCCTAGATAAATAACTTTTATTTGCTTATTCCTCACCCTAATCGTATTCTGCGTTTAAATAAACTTGATGGTAAGGGGAGATGTCATTTTCTATTTCCCTCTCGCTTATTTTTCCTCTTCACATACATTTCTTTCAAACCCTCTTTCATTTAACCAATTTAGAGCTTCTCTTCTTAATTCTTTATTTTTGCTGGCTAGATACTTGCAAGCCATCCTTAAATTACCTCCATCGTGGAGAACGTTCGTCAGAACGGATCGGTATTTACCGCCGTACTGTAAAAGAGTGTCGTATGCCTCCTCTGCTACAAACAAAAACATGGCACTTTTTTCTGAGCCAATTATGCATGCCTTTGAGATTCCATCTTTAGTACTATTCAGCCCTCTAGCGGCTTCTTTAACTCGCCACCTGCATTCGCTTTTCAAAAGCTTACACAATTTCTCCGTCGTATTTCGGGAATCACTCTCACCATATAGCCTGGAGTAGTTTCTTATCACGTATAAGCCTTCCTTCGACAGGTCGATTTTTTCTAAATTGCTTTTCTTAGCCTTTTTGTACATCAAGTCGACTTTTTCAATTTGATTGTCATTTCCAACCCGCCATTCTACACGTCTTCCTGAAGTGGTGTTTTGCCTTTTCGATTTTGTGTTTTTTTGTATCGATGCCAGGTTATAATTGAACCTATCGTCTTTATGCGCGCAATACTTTCTTATTACACTCGATAAATTCGATCCCCTTTTCCTTCTTACAATATCCATGATCCTATTCAATATGCCGTTACGCCTCTCGGCCATCTCCCATATTTTGTAATCGCACGCAATGTCACCTCCGAGTGCAACCCCACCTTCATCTATGAAAAGCGCAATTTCTACGAACGGAATCATATTAATCGAATTGATGCGAGATAAGTTTTCATTGAATGCATCGAGGAATTCTTGTTGGTTCGCTGTCTGTACAATAGCCAGTGCAATAGAGAATGTCACACTGGTTCTGACAGAATGTTCTAGCACACTCAATACGTTCAATGCATCCTCGATATTTTCTAGGAGGATCTTGTATGCTGTGATGCCTACGGTTTCGTCGGAATAGTCACCAAGGAAGGCAACATATAAAAAGAACTCAGTTATCTTTTCGAGCTTCTTTTCACGCTCCCTTTCTATTTCAAGGAGTATACGATCGTGCCCGTGGCTAAGAATTCCAATGTTGGTTGAACATGGATTCAGAACGAATTTCTTGCATAGTTCGATGGCAGATCCTGAAGAATTATAAGAACCTGCCACCACAATGCCACCTTGGCAACAAAAAATAAGATGAATGAGTAATAACATTAAAAATTTAAAAATATTAATTTTCTTATTTAGAATCCTACTATGATTTGTCTGTGTACTTTTGTTTGTATTCCGGCATTTATACATTTAATTTCACCTGGGATATTGAATCAGTAGTTCTAAAGGACCATTTGTATCCTGGTTATAGTTGTGCAATAAATTATATAATCTTTCAGTATTTGGTTCTGTCACACCTATACAACCTGCTGTTCCAGAGTCTGAGTCAAAATCCGGGTGAATACCCAATCCACTTCTAGTTGTGGGAAATTGCGGAGTTATCCTAGCGAACCAGCAGTTTCCCAATTTATCACAGAATTCATTTCGGTTGCGAGGATTTGTATAAGGGGTAACATCGCCTGCAATTGTAACAAAGTAATTTCCTTCCGGCGCTCTTCCTCTTCCGTATGGTCCAGACACAGCTGACCATTGCCCAATCAATTCGCCAGAATTAGAATACCAAGACAAAAATAACCCATCAAAATACAAATAATCTAGGCCATAGATATCAAAAAGTACCACCGGACTATTTGACGAGTAACAATATAAACACTCAGATTTTAAATTTGTTAAAATAGTATCTTTTGACATCCATCTGCCTGTAAAATGTGAGTAATTTCGATATCCAAATTTTATTTTTTTTGTATCCACATTATATATCCCCCCGGCAAAACCGAAGGGCTGGAACCCGGGGTTGGTGTCATGGAGAACCACGCCCCAGGGGTCGTAGTCGATGCGGCGCACGACCTCGCCAGTCAAATCGTCCACCACCAGGTGTATCGAGCCGAGTTTATCGGCAAGAACGCGGTGCCGCCTTCTGTCTTTCAGCAGGTAATCGGGCACGTTCATCCGTGTGCCGTAGACGAACTGGGCAACCGTCTTCGTCAGAATCTTACCTCTGCTGCGATCCAGTATGGTATCTCCGTGCACAGGGGTTTTATCATTGCTCTCGCAGTTAATGGATACTGCAATGCCGGAAAAAGCTGTCCGGAAAATGCAATTGAATTTTACTTCGCCGTAGATTCCGTAGAACGTTGAAATGTTACACCTCGTTACGATTGAATCATTTGTTTATTATAATACTTCAATACCCGTTTCGTTTCTTTGTCTGTCAGTTTCAGCACAATGTTTTCCGTCCCTTTATTATCGGTTATACTTACTCCCTTACCCTTTGCGCCCTCGATCTTGCTAACAAAACTACGTAAATCAACTTCACAACGGAAATATCCTGTTTCGTCCTTGAGAACGCGTATATTGATCCCTTTCGCAGTATAATACCACTTTATCAATGTCATTATCAGCCACACCACGGCAAGCAGAACCCACAGGCAGGATAAGACAAGAAAGATAGTATTCCACAGATCGGAATTCCCAATTATCGTTCCAATAAATAAAAATATGCCCAGGACAGAAATGAATATTTCAACAAGTATATCAAAAAGGGAATGAGCTTTCTCAAGTGCGGTATGTTCATATACAAATATTTTATCTTCAGCTGCAATAACGTTGCTTCTTATGATATCAACGCCATCCGGCCTGATTACCTCACATATCGCATTGTCTGAAATCACTCTGGTTCTCATGGCCATTAGATATTATACAATAATTAGATATGGCTCCCAAGATACCTTCCAAGCCACCATGAACCCTGAACACCCCAAACACCGTATTTAAGATCAACCCAAGGTGCTATACCCCAGCCTTCTAGCCCCCATCTAGGATCGCCAAACAGCGAAGATATGGGCAACTTGCCGAATCTGGCAGCGGAAACGGAAACTTTGGCCCCGTTGAGCGCCAGTCCATACAGTTGACCTACAATGCTGCCAATTTTGTACGTATTAGAGCATGGATTTAGTCCCCCTTTAATTCCCAATAGTTTTCTTGCAGCAGAAGTAATACCAAAAGAAAGAGCGTCTTCAAAACCGGTAACAAAATCACTTACGCCTGAGCTGTCCAACCAGTTCGCAAAATCAAGAATCCAATCGAGACCGTAGATATCTGTTAGATTTATCGGATCATTAGTGCTGTATACATATAGACATGACTGGCCGCCCCATAATAACAACCGATCTTTGCTTGACCACCTCCCACACTCAGGAAAATAATCCCGTGCCCCGAATCTCACCAATCCGGTATCGATATCGTAAAGTCCCCCGGCAAAACCGAAGGGCTGGAAGCCGGGGTTGGTGTCATGGAGAACCACGCCCCAGGGGTCGTAGTCGATGCGCTGGGCGATCTCGCCTGTAGAGGCATCGACAACCAGCCGCACCGAGCCGAGGTGGTCTGTGATGATGCGGTATGTGCTGCCTCCCTTTTCCATGTAGTCAGGCACGTTGATTCTCGTGCCGTAAATGGAGCGAGAGACAATTGTATAGGCATCGTCTTCACACGGCCTACGGCCTCGCTCCGACGAGGCCTGTTCCTGCTCTGCTCTCAGTTCCTTCGCTTCCATCTCGACACATCCCTCAGGTGCTCATTCTGCACCTCATTCGGTGTCCAAGAAAGCTGGGGGGGAGGTGACGGTGTTGTATTTTCGTTTTGTCTTTCGCTGCTTTGATAACAAAATCATCGACCTGCAGCTTTCCGGTTTCCGCCAAAGGATGTATTTCCAATCGTTCTCAATTTTATCAACTATAGGTACCACGGCATCATCGTCCATCTGCGACTGGATCGACGAGCTGCATAAGTAATCCCATCTAGCATACCACCTTGAGAGTAGAAATACGGTTGCGTCAATACAAACAAAAAGAAAGAAAATATACGAAAATACAATATAAAAAATGATAATATTACCAAGACTACTAGTTCTTAAAATGATTATAAAAAAGACAATGTTGATCACAAGGGTTGCAAATATAATGATAGTCGAGTTGAAATTCAAAATTAAAAAGAAACCAATTATAAACTCGATTATAATGAACACCCATGTTAATG
>RFIL01000482.1 GCA_003695285.1 Calditrichota bacterium | reverse complement strand
TAAACGACGAATTCCTTCAATATTTAATCGCTCCTCTTTTATCAATTTGCGGATACAACGAAGCCAGTTTAAATCTTCATTAGTAAATATCCGTTGCCCGGTAGCGGTCTTTTCAATCAAGAGAATGCCTTCCCGTTCATACATGCGAATGGTTTCTACAGCAATATCCAGTTTTCTGGCAACCTCACCAATTCGATACCATTGTTTATTTTGCTTCTTCATTGACCGCCAACCGTTTCCTATACAACAAATTCCAGTAATTTGAAATACAGCTCATATTTAAAAAAACCAGCCACCAACGGCTGCACAAACATTTTTATATTCCTATATAGTAATATTGCAATTCAAATGCCGAAGTTTTTTCATATCACATTACTTCTTTGATAACAACCAGTTAGAGAAGCAATTTATCTTTAAATATTTCATGATACCCCTGCAACAAAAATTCCATCTGATACATTCATTACCTCCCTGATCCTCTCTACTTTAGGTCAATCGCGAACAATTATTTCTGTGGCAATGTTGAATAATTGTGGCAGGGGTTTTTCTTCTTTCTCATTTAAAAATGGAGAATTGTCTACCAATAGGAGAAAAAATTAAATTATAAATAAGATGACACCATGAAATGGGAGGGAGACAATTTTAATGATAGAATTTTTGGGATAATCTGACCAAGGTTATCTGTTCGTTGCAACTGTTGCAATGACCGGATAAACGAAACGTTAGGAGAGGGCGACCAAAATGAGAAAGGAAATTTATATTGGTTGTGCCGGATGGACGATTCCCAAAGAATATCGCCACCATTTTCCGGAGAGGGGCACCCACCTTCAACGCTATTCGCACTGTTTAAACGCTGTAGAAATCAATTCGACATTTTACCGACCTCATCGGAGAAGCACCTTTGAACGGTGGGCAGCATCCGTTCCCGAGGAGTTTCGCTTCGCTGTGAAAATTCCCAGAAGCATTACTCATCAAAAGAAACTGGTGGGTTGTGAACAGGAGTTACAGAATTTTCTTGAATCTATAAAGGGGCTGGGGAATAAATGTGGGGCATTGCTGCTCCAGTTACCCCCTTCTCTGGAATTCCATCGGGAAGTGATTGAAGAATTCCTATCCCTGCTGAGAGAAAAATTTTCCGGTAAGGTGGTCTGTGAACCCAGACATCATTCCTGGTTTACGAAAGAGGGTGAAGCCTTGTTAAAAGCTTTTACTATTGCTCGCGCTGCTGTCGATCCACCTCCCCACCCCACTGCAAGTCAACCTGCTGGCGACCAAGCAATCTCCTACTTTCGTCTCCATGGTTCTCCAAAACAATATTATTCCGAATACTCGATAGATTTTTTGAACACATTGTTAGATCAAATGCTATTTCTCGCAGAAGATCATGAGGTGTGGTGTATTTTTAATAACACTGCTTCCGGTGCTGCATTTAAGAACGCTTTACAGTTGCTCGATAATTTGTCAGCGCGATGCCAACATTCCGTTTAAAATTTTCATAACCGGCTCTTTTGACCGGAGTGCCTTGAAATAAATGTTCAAATTCGTCAGAGGTAATTTTCTCCAGACGTTCCAGTGGCAACCAACTTTCCGGGATACGAGTATGGAAATCTGAAATTTGCGTGGATTCACTGAACTTATTCCAGGGACACACTATCTGGCAAATATCACATCCAAAAACCCAGTTTCCGATCCCGGGCTTTAAATTTTCATCAATCCCTTCTTTATGTTCGATGGTTAGATAGGAGATACATTTTCTGGAATCCAAGACATAGGCTTCGCTGAGGGCATCGGTAGGGCATGCTTCCTGACAGCGGTGACAGGAGCCACAATGGTCGAAAGTGAAAGGAGTGTCTGATGGAATGCTGATATTGAGTAATAGTTCACCCAGGAAGAAATAGGAACCCTTTGATTTGAGGATCAAATTGGTATGCTTGCCGATCCAGCCTAATCCTGCTTTCACAGCCAAACTTTTTTCCATGATCGGAAAAGAATCCACACAAACACGCCCCTTGACACCAGGTACCCACTGCTGAATTTCCTTTAACAGAGCTTTCAATTTTTTTCGGATAACCTTGTGGTAATCCCGTCCCCGGGCATAAATAGAAATGCTGGCTTTATCCTGGGGTAGCTTCAGTGGTTCGTCTTTCCGAAAATAGTTTACCGCCACCACCACAATGGATTTGGCTTCCGGGAAATAGCTACGAGGATCCACTCTTTGGGAGCGTGTCCGCTCCATCCATTCCATGGTACCATGGAATTTCCTCGAAAGCCAGAGATCGAGCTTTCTGCTCTCTTCCTCCAGTGGGGCTGCATCACATATTCCCACCGCAGAGAATCCCAATGCCATTCCCTTCTCTTTGATTCTGGTGACAAGGTCATCCATCAAGGGTCACCGCTGTCGTTTAGCGATTAGAGTTCATTTGGAGAAGCTGGGGTTCCATTATCCCATTAAAGAATACTTCCGGGCGGTTGGTAATAATGCCATCCACACCTATTTTCAACATACGCTTGAAATGCCTCTCTTTATCCACCGTCCAGGCAAAAATTTTAAAGCCCCTCTCTTTCAGAGAATGGATGTATTTCCGCGAGAGCACCCGATGATAAACATGGAGCGAATCAATCGGAGTCCCATTAGATAGAAATTTATGACTCCGTTGACGATAGATAAACCCCAGGCGATATTCTGGTGCCAGGTGGTAAAATTTCTTGAGAACCAGGGGATTAAACGATGAGATGATAATGTTATCTTTTAAATTAAAGGCTTTCAGGATATTCAGGATTTTTTCTTCCAGGCCATTATTGCGCATGGATTCTTTCTTCACATCCAGAATTAGGTAGGAATTATCCCTGACAAGCTCTAACACTTCCTGTAATGTAGGAATAATGTAATTGCGATTTTGTTCTAAATAACACTGACGGATAGCATCTAAGGATAGTTGATGAACATTCCCCCGACAACCGGTCATTCGTGTTAATTTTCTATCATGGAAGACAATGACATCTCCGGAAGCAGTTAAACGAAGATCCACTTCGACCCCATGACACCCTAATTTTAGAGCTGCTTCAATAGCAGGTAAAGAATTTTCCGGAGCAAAACTATTCGCCCCACGATGGGCAAATATTAATGGTTGATGCAATAGATTCCCGGTCGGTAGGTTTGCCATAACTTTTTTTAGTTTCCTCTTCTTTGAGCACCTTTCCGCAACCCAGTTAGAGCAATTTAACAATTTTATTGTTTTATCCGTCTAAATCCAGGAATAAGCTCTGTAATTTACATCATTTATCCAAAATCTTCCAATCGAAAATAAGAATAACTTGAAAACTGTATTAATCCAGTGGTATTGAATATGAATCACCATCAGAGGCCAGGACCACTTCTCCTGAATAATATTTTTGAGCAATTTCCAGAAGGTTGCTGTTCAGGGCATCCGGGTAAAAATGAGTCAAAATCAGCTTTTTCACCGCAGCTTCTTCTGCTATTTTTGCTGCAAGACTGGGAGATAAGTGGCCTTTGACTGCAAATTCATCCGCATGGGAACATTCCAGCACTGCAATGTCTGCTTCTTTACATAACCGTATTAATTCCTGACAATAGCCACTATCACCAGAAAAGGCTACCACATGGTTGGCAACTTCAAATCTTAATCCCACACTCTCCTGAGTATGAATCACTTTATTCCAGATTAACCGAAATCCTGGAAAATCGAGTAATCGGCGCTTCATCTCATAAAACTTTACCATATCCGTTGAATATTGAACCCATTTCCCATAAGCTCTTTCCATACTCTGGATAAAGCGAAACAATCCTGGAGGTCCCCATACCCGAAGCAGTTGACCCTGTTCATTACGGGCATTATGGAGAGCAAAAAGGAATGGGATTAAATCACTCACATGATCCGGATGAAAGTGCGTCACAAAAATGTAATGGATACTATTTACATCAATTCCTTCAATCGCCATTCGTCGCAACGAACCAGCACCAATATCTATCAATATATTTTCTTTCGGTGTTTGAAGAAGTACACAACTACATGACCGTTCAGGATCAGGAGAAATTGTCCCTGTGCCAAGAAAATGTAATTTCAATTCCTGTGACATGACAACCCCTTTACAGTGAATTTATAGGAATGTAATGAGGAATAACACAGAATACAAAAAATTATCGTATACTTCAAGGAGTTTCATGGCATTTCAAAGAAAAAACATTTGTCATCTTCCTTGATACTCCCGATTTATGAGATTCTCCCGGTATATTTCTTTATTTTTTACTTTAATGTTGACAAAGATTATCGATAAATGATAACATCTGAAGAACATTTCTCTTGAACGGTGGAATCGATGTGTCCATGTTACATTGAAAATTTCTTTCCAAATTTAAATGAATATCAAACGAAGGAGCAACCCCATGAAACATTTAGCCATTGGAATTTTGATAATTTTAACAACCTTTCTCATCTTGAGTTGTTCTTCTGACCCTGTGCAAAAAGGTGATGAAGCATTCCAGAAGCAGGAGTATACGAAGGCGCTCAAATATTACCTCGACGCTTATCGCCAGGACACCAAAAACCCGCTCTTGAAGGAGAAAATCGCTCGAACCTATTTTAAACAGGGTGAACAATTTTATCGGATGCGACGAGTGTTGAACGCTTTTCAGGCAAAAGTTGATCAAGGGCTTACCTTTTTGCCGGACACTGTAAGTGAAAACACCCAGCAATTGTTAAGCGAGGTTTATCTTTCTCTGGGGAAAGCCTACATTGAAACACCTCCCGAAAATATCATTCAAAAGCGGGAGTATTACGACAATGCAGCTAAATATCTCCAAAAGGCCCTTCACTATAATCCCCAGAATGCCCAGGCTCAGGCAGCATGGGAGCAATTCATAGAAAAGAATTTTAGTGAAATGTACAACAAAGGAATGGATTACTTTAAACGGGGGAAAACCAACAAGAGTGATCTGTTAATTGCGGAATATTACCTGACTCGGGCTCTGGAATTGAAACCGGATCATCTCGAAACCTACAAAGCATTAATGACTTCCCGAAAAAAGACTTTGAATCTCCTTGATCCGGATCAGGAGCTACCCTTTGCCGTCACCGACAGGATAACTCATGATAACAATCTCTCGTTTTTGATAGTCATTCACAACAACACAGATACCCCCTATCACATTTCCGCGGATAATTTTTATTTAATGACTCAAAACGGTTCCGACATCCAGGGGAGCACTTCAAAAGATTTTACCAATGCACTCCAAAGCAAAACCCTAAAGACAGATGAAGAATTGGAGGGCGTTGTTACTTTCAATATCAAAGGCGTTAAAGGGAAAATTACCCGCATTGAATATCGAATTGATGGGGATGTGAAGGGATACAAAAACTTACCCTATTAGTCAGCGGTTTTCAGGCAGGATGAGCTATGGTCATAGCTTATCCTACTATTGACTATGGTTAAAGACAATAGACCGGAAAAATCGACACTCAACTTACTGTCTTTCAGCCTGTTGCAAAACCCACTTTATGGCGAAATCCAGCACGGTATCTCGTCCGGTATTCAAGGCGGCCCGGTCGGGTATGATTTCAATGTCCGGAAATACTCCTCCTTTTTGTTCCTCATTGCCATTGGCCCGGATAAAACGTTTGGTAGAAACTGAAATTTGTAAATGTGTGTGGGGCAGATCAAAAAGGAAGATGTCACCAAATGCATTCGGATTCCCGCCGGTTTCTTCGCCAATGAGGGTAGCAATACTGAAAGTTTTTATGGCATCCGCTAGTTTAACGGCACTGGAGAAGGTATGAGGACCAATCAACACACAAACCGGCCCCTGAAAACGTAAGGGGTTCTCTCGGGGAGGAGCTGGCTCAAAATCCCAGACTATAAATTTACCATCAGGAGTGTTCATAATCTTTCTACCCATCGGATGTAACAAATGAAGAGGTAACCAGCGAATCCAGACCGGTAGATGGCCTTTAATATACTCTTTTACCTGAGGGCTAAGCTTCCACTCCACCCGCGAATTAAAACGATAGGGCTTATTAGTGATATAACTCAGCAGTTCTTCACCTAATTTTGTACTCCCCCCACCATTTTTTCGCAAATCAATGATTAATCCAGATGTCGGGTGATGTTGTATCCTGGTAAACACATCTTCCAGGAATGATTTAAAATCTTCCAGGTTTTTCATCGAGCGAAAATTTAAATACCCAATACCAGAATCTAAAAATTGGAAGGAATATTTCCGGTTTGAGGTTGAGATTGAAGATTCCTGTTCTTTTAATTTATCTGAATAAAAGACCCCGCTTACAGTAATATCCTGAAAATTATTCGTGTTAGAAGACAAATAGGTAATATGAAAGGGAGATACAATTCCATGAAGCCACAAATATCGATCAAAATGTTTTAAGACAGATGCTTCTCTATAACTAAGTTTTTCGCCACTTTGTTCGCTGATAAAAATAGTCATCAAAGAGTCGAGAGATTTTCCATTAATTTTAACAATCTCATCACCAGGCTGAATTTCAGAGTCTCTCAAATAAGATGACTCAACCAGTATCTTCCCCCCTCGCTTGACTAATTCAAAGGGAAAAATTCGGTTCCCATTCTCGAGATAGGCATCCCATTCTTCCCAGGGGTGAATGGCACTGGTATGTCCATCCTTAAACTCAGCAACAAATTTAGCAAGTAAAGGGTAAAATTCCTTTACAGTCATCGGGGTTTTCAATTTATCAACCAGCTTCAATCTTTCCCTGGCAATCGTATCACGAGGGGTATAATAATATAGATCCGGATGTACCGATTCCATCGTCTCTAACATATAATCAATATCTTCTATCAGATATTCCGGAGCATACTGAAGATTGAATAACTCAGGAGGAATCACTTGATGGGTGTTGGGAGGACCGAAACCCGTCATAACAGAAATCACTATGACTATGAGAACTATGATGCTCAATCCCAGAAATAGCGTGCGCCTTTTCTTACTTCCCATGTTGCAACATCTCCATGTGAAATGTTAACGCAGTGCTAATTGAATAATCTTTTCTACTAACTCATTAAAAGATATACCCACTGCTTTTGCAGCCTTTGGCACCAGACTGGTCGGTGTCATTCCGGGAAGGGTGTTAACCTCCAGACAATAGAATGCCCCATCCTCCTGTAACCGAAAATCAACGCGCGAGTATCCTCGACATCCTAACGCTCTGGCGGCTGAGAGGGCTGCATTTTGCAATGATTGCGTTATCTCATCAGGAATATTGGCTGGCACCTCATAGCGGGTTTTCCCGGTTTGATATTTGGCTTCATAATCATACAAACCACTCTCAGGGATGATTTCAATTACTGGCAATGCCTGGTTCCCCAGAATAGAAACCGTCACCTCTTTACCAGGAATATATTTTTCCATAATAACCGTATCGCTATAATTAAACGCGATTTCTAATGCCGGCTCAATATCATCTTTATTTTCTACGATGGATAATCCTACCGTTGATCCCTGGTCATTGGGTTTTACCACAAGGGGGAATCCAAGTTCAGCAATATTTGCTCCCTGATATTCTTGCGGTGTGTTCAAAATAATCCAGTCGGCAGTCGGGACCCCGTGAGCTCGAAATAAGATTTTGGAGAGATGTTTATTCATCCCCAGAGCACTGGCCAGTGCACCACTTCCAGTATAGGTAATATTTGCCAGATCCAGAAGGGTTGCCAGCTGGCCATTTTCACCATACCCCCCATGAAGCGCATTAAAGACTACATCAACGGGATGCTTCAGCAAAAAATCAATGGTTTGAAAAATGTTTCGGTCCAGCGTTTGACGTTGTTTTTCGATGTCTGAGGGGGTCAATTGGATGATTCCATGACTATCAAGCGAATCAATATCAACTTCCTTAGCTCCAAAAGCGCAATCAAGGGCAATCACCTCGTGGCCATTTTCTTTTAAGGCTCTGGCTATGGCAATACCCGAAACCAGAGACACATCTCTCTCCGATGAAGTTCCACCCAATAACACAGCTATTTTCATAATATCCCTTTCTTTATGCTCTCAATGCATCGGTTTTTAGTGACAGGAGTTTATCTCAACCACGATTACTTCATGTTTCTCCACTCCTCCTCGCAATTTAAGAACAATGAAGATAACTATCGAATAGAACGATAATCAACCATCTTTCTAAACTTCTCTGATTTGATTTTTCTTTCCCTTCCTTTAACAAAAAAAGTTGAATACACATCAACGATATCCATTAGCCCGGGATATATGCCAGCGATCATTCCGGTAGCTGATAGTTAGGAAATTTCTTTCCTTCTGCCCCGGAAATTCTCATCCCCTTTCCTCCTGAATAGCCTTAAGGTTAAAAATGCTAAGCCATTAATTAAAATTTAGTTAAAGCAATAGCTCATGTAAAATGGTATAGTTTTTGTTCAACGGTTTGATATCCATCAAAACATCTTAAAGTTTATTGCGAACAAGCGGGAGGAAACGGTAGCATTTTTTGTCGCGCATCCCGTCGTTACTTATTCTGGTTCTGGTAACCATTGCCACAGGACCAAAGCATGTTGTAAAATGGAAAAATGTTTCTACTGAATTTTTCCATTTTCTTAGATTGTTGTAAACTTTAATTTGAGCTTAGTAAATGGAGCATACATTCCTGATGTGAATATATAAAAAAGAAAGGATAGCCATGAAAACATTAAGCTGTATTTTACTCAGTTTGTTTCTTGCTGTCCCTCACTTACATGCACGGGATTCAGAAGCCTCCTGGACCATGAATAAAGCAACGGTTCCATTATCCCAGACTTCGTTTTCAACTACCTTACAAGATCAAACATCCCCATCAGTTGAAAACAAGGTTTTTCGTTGGTCCTTTGGGGTGGAGTATATTCCTTTTTATTCCGGTGATATTTATGACGCCATCCGAAACAATTATTTCTGGGAAGATATTATTTCTACCCGTCTCTCCACCAGAAACATCACCATGATGAAAGGCCAGTTCAGTTTCAGATTTCATCCCAAAGTTTCCTTTACCTTTGATATTGCTTATCTTCTCCAGTCATCCAAAGACAGAAGAGAAATTCATGTAAATTATGACGACCCTGGAACACCGGATTATGATACCGGTAAGCAAGAGAACAGGCACCTGAAGATCCTGGATTTCACCCTTGGTGTTAAATATTATTTCAAAAAACTCAGGCAAGAAAAGGTTAGTCCTTACCTTATCTTCGGAGCAGGAAAACAAATTGCCTTTGCCAAAGAAGGATTAGAAACACTATTTCTAACAGAACCCCCACCCACAACATGGAAGGACAACCTTGGTGAATTTCTTAAAGACCTAAATTCTCCTTATCATATTAACTGGGGTTTTGGGGTTGAATATGCTTTCAACACTTCTCTCACATTATTTTCTACTATGGAGTTCTTGTATCTAAACCGAAAAGCAAATTATGAATACAGTGAATCTACTGACAATTATACCACATCAGAGTTAAGGAAATTGAAAATTTCGGAATTAAACACTCGCTTTGGCATTGGTCTTAATTTTTATTTTTAATTTAAAATGGCAGGATTCGAGTCATGAGACAGCTTGTTTACCAGCTCATTTTAATAATAGTTTTTTCCCTGCTCTCCTGTACTACTTTGTTCCCACAAATCATTGCCAAAGTAACTGACAAATCTTCCCTTTTTCGAACTAATGGAGACTCTGAGAAGCCCACAGTTACTTTAATGAACATCAACCGCTTTTCTTATTGGGTCCGTAATGATGGTTGGAGTGGCCGCAATCCCCATACAGCTGAAGCGGGTGGTATCTATCCTGCAGGAACCGGTCCGGTAGTCTTTCAGGATGGGGTGGTTTGGGGAGGTTGGGTGGATGACCCCGACTCCCTCTTTGCCTTGCGAGTTGGGGGTCAGACCTTCTGGGTGGGTACTGTCCCCGGCAGAATTATCTCACCGGGTATCCCGGAAGACCCGGATTTGCCTCATGTGCGTATTTACCGAATTCGTAAAGATTATCAATCTCTATCAGAGCATGAGTTGCGCCAGGATGCTGCCCAGCTTTTCTACGATGGTGATACCACCCTGGTGACTCCCCAGGACATTCAAAAGGTTCAGACACAATATGAAAAGGACTGGAATGAATGGCCGGTTGAATATGGCGCTCCATTTTATGACCTCAACCGAAACGGTATCTATGAACCCCAGCAGGGGGAAACACCCGGACTTGCCAACGCTGATCAGGTGGTCTGGTTTGTCTGTAACGATCTGGATGAAGATGCAACCACCAATGCATTTGGAAGTCCTCCTCTCGGATTGGAGTTACAGGTAACATTATGGGCATATAAAGGAGAGAATGACTTTTTGGGGGATGTCATTTTCAAACGATATCGTCTCATCAACAAATCCGAAGGAAGCATTGATTCCATGTACATTGGCCAGTGGGCGGATATGGACATTGGCAACTATACTCAGGACCTGGTCGGTTGTGATACCCTTTTGCAGATAGGTTATGCCTATAACGGCTTACCCGATGATGGTGATTTCACAAAGTATCAACTTACCCCTCCCGCTGCGGGATATGTGCTGCTTCAGGGTCCCATCATTCCCTCCCCCGGAGATACCGCATTATTTGATTTTAACAGGATTTCTGGTTTTAAAAATTTGAAGATGAACGCTTTTTCCTATCTTTTTTTTCTGGGGGAGCCTCCACCTTTCGCTACCTATGAAAAAACGTTACAATATTATAACAGCCTTCGGGGTTATAGACCCACAAATGACATAGAAAATCCGGACCCCTACATCATCGGGTATGGCCCCCATGCGGGAGAACCCACGAGATTTCCCCTCTCCGGTGATCCGGTTACCGGTATCGGGGATATTGACGGCAGGGGTAACAACTTAAGTCCCCGGGATGTCAGGCTGATGGTTTCCAGCGGTCCCTTCACCATGCAACCGGGTGACACTCAAGAAGTGGTCTTTGCACTGGTGGGTGGGAAAGGAACCATCTCCTATCTTTCTAATATAGATGTCTTACGTATAAACTCCCGGGCAATCCGTGAGGAATTTCCAAATTTTTATCGTACTTATCATACGATGGTTGCCCCGGTAGTCGAGGCAACCTCTTTGGATGGAAAAGTGGTCTTGGACTGGGGAAAAGATGCAGAATTGTTACAGGAAATAGAACGGGAGGATTTACCAGGCAACTATTTCTTTGAAGGCTACAACATTTATCAACTTCCTCGCTGGGACGCTTCCCCGGAGGAGGCCGTTTACATCACCACAATTGATCGGGAAACTCCGCCTCGAATCATTTCCGGGTATCGCCTTGATCCCCTCAGCGGGACATTCAGATTTGGCCCACTTCTTTATGGAAACGATTCTGGTTTGCAGTATTTTTGTGAAATCGATCAGGATTACATCTCCAGATCTTCATTTCAAAACTATCAAACGTATTATTTTGCGGTCAGAGGCTATCGATTCACCCCGGACCCGGCTTACCCGTTTCCAGTGATTGAATCCCCCTCTGGCAAAGTAGCGGTTCGGGTGTATGAGAATAATCCTGGATATCAAGCCTCCCTCGGTGACGAAATTTCGGTTTCTCATGTAGCAGGGAGGGGCTCGGGTGAGATTATTGCAAAGGTGGTCAACCCGGCATCGGTAACCGGCCATACTTATGAAATCACCTTTGATAGTCAGCAACGATGGAGCCTTATGGATATAAACACGGGCACAATCAAACTCAGTCAACAAACGAACCTTTCCGGAGGGAATCATTTCCCCACTGTGGATGGAATTATGGTCAGCATCTGGAGTCCGGACAGTCTTTATATCAGAGACTGGACTTATGAAGGGGATCGCTGGATTAGTGGTTACAATTGGGGAGGTTCGCACTTTTTCGGTGGATTGGATGTAGGCTGGCACTTTTTGGGTTCCACAATCGCGAATGAAGAATTGGTGCCCGTTCAACTGGTGTTCCAGGATTCGCAGGAAGTCAATGAAGATGGTTTCTGGAGCAAAGGAGCCGTGTATCGTCGCGATCTGGGATATACTTATGCAGGAACTGGTGAATTACCCATTCGCGCTTTTGATGTTACCTTACCGGATGCGCCTCGCCGCTTGAACATCTCCTTTACGGAGGATGACACATTAGCTCCGGCAAACTTTCTCTGGGATATGGGATGGGATGGAAACCGTTTCCCCGACGAATTGGGAGCCGGTGAGCAATTATTTATCCACCTTAGTGATTACGATGAGGGTCAACGATATGGGGCGGGAACTCCTTTTTCCGGAGATACTCTGTGGGCACCCGGCTCCGATGTACTTTTTGCCCTGTGGCCAAAGTCAAGAGGAGTACGCCCTTATTTACATGCACATTTCACCATGGATATCCACCTGTATCGACCGTTTTCCTCCGAGGATATATTTCAATTTACCGCTCCCCCACCCCCGGACATCCCTACCCGCGTGCAACTATTTCAAAATTATCCCAATCCATTTAATAATGGGACCATTATTCGCTACCGGATCCCTACAAGAGGTAGAGTCTTATTGGAGGTATTTAATATTCTGGGTGAAAGGGTAGCCGTGATTGAGGATGCTCAAAAAAATGAAGGTCAATATGAGATACGCTGGGAACCTCGAACCCTGAGCAGTGGGATTTATTTTATACATCTTGAGGCAGCCGGAATCCACGAAACCCGGAAAATCGCTTACGTTCGCTAACCTTTGTCAACAACCCAAGAACCCAAAATTTTTGCCAAATTTTCTATTGTTTTTTTTTCCTTCTATGTTTATTATCCAATCTATTTCATTCAGGTTCTTATAATTTCAACTTCGAGATATAATCTCATTCATCTTTGGTCTTTCTAATTATTTAAACCAACCTGCTCTAATCTCCATTTACATGGGATTGTGAGGTTCAAGCATTATAAGCACTAAGGAACTTCAGTGTGATTAGATTATTCTATACCTTCTATCCCCTAAATCATCTTTCAACCCATAACACAAGGAGTGCTTTATGTACAAGTATCAGGTATGGTTACTGACGAGTGTGTTTATGTTTCTGACCCTGTCGAGTGTCTTTTCG